>MNXK01000140.1 GCA_001872165.1 Anaerolineae bacterium CG2_30_58_95 | reverse complement strand
AAATACCATACCCAGAATTTGCGTGCGTGGACAGTGATATTCCTTTGCCTAACTCACTGGCTATGTAACCATCTGACTATCCGACTTCCTCATGCTCCTCTCCCTCCTCCTCCCCCTCACCTCCACCAACTGCTACCCCATCCTCGGCGCGTTGGGGCGGCCGGCCAATGCCTGGTTGCTGCGCGAACTGACCCGCCGCCAGCCTGATCTGGCGCAGTCGCTGCACGATGACAAGGGGGTGAAACCGTATACGGTTTCCACGCTGCTGGATGATCGCGGACGGCCACTTGCGGCAGGTGCATGGTTGCAGCCCGGCCAAAACTGCTGGTTGCGAGTGACGACATTCGAACAGCGCCTGTCCGAGATGCTGCTCGAAATGGTAAAGGATTTACCGGCGCGCCTTGCCCTGTACAAAATGGAATTCCGGCTGGATGGCTGGACGCTCGACCCGGCCCAGCATCCCTGGGCCGGGCAGACCTCCTTCGCCGCGCTGGCCCAGGCGGAGAAAGTGAATGGCCGCTCGCGGGAAGTGCGCCTGGAGTTCGCCAGTCCCACCGCCTTTCGTTCAGAGGGAGCGGATGTGCCGCTGCCCATCCCGGCGCTGATCCTGCGTAGCCACTGGCAGCGCTGGAACGCGGTCGTTCCCGAACCGATGCAGATCCATGCCGCCTGGCCGGAGTTCGCTGCGGCGTGCGTGAAGGTCAGCGAGTTGACCGCTGTCAATACCGAGCGCTGGGTTTTCGCCGAAGGGACGCGCGGCGCGGCGATCGGTTTCACCGGCACAGCCAGCCTCGCCCTGCTGTCAAAACACCAGTGCCTGAAATTGATTGAGGATGGTTTGAATCCCAGTGGTTACGCCGGCCACACCCTGATGCCTGAGCGCCAGTGCCGGGAGTGGGCGGCCTGCTGGGAAGGCGCCGATCGCGTGCTGCAATCCCTGGCGCAGTTCGCTTTCTATTGCGGTACGGGACACCATACGACGATCGGGATGGGGCAGACTCGGTGTCTGCACACTGCCAGGGATGATCAAAATCTTATCTATAGGAGGTAAAGGTGAAGGAACGTTTTCGCGATTTCTTTGACCCGTCGCGCTCGATACCTTTGTTCATCATCGGTACTGCTGCTCTTGCCTTAGGTTTACAGGCACTCTATGATTTCGCAAATAACCCGTCCCAATTTCAGGGTGGTTATTGGATTGCAATAGCCTTTCTCGTGATTGCAATTGCCATCATAACCCACTCTTGGCGCAAATCCCATTGGATCGGCTGGGTTGGGATTAGGGAAGAACTCAAGCCCAACCCCCGAAAGGGATTGATCGTATTGGTTGGCCCTACAGAAGCCTCTGCGCCAGCCTCCATTGACTATCACTTGCCTGCGCTTCAGTTCTGCTGGCTTATTGCTACTGTCGAATCACTCAAGACCGCTACAAAATTGTATGACGATTATCGTGAAAAAGCCCCCCATATATATTGGGGAGCGCCTAATTATGTAGTGGACCCAGATCAGATCCAAAGCACTTATGATATGGTGGTCAAGATCCTGGAGGTGGAGGCTGTTAATGCCGGTTTAAAGTCCAGTGATTTAATCGCTGACATGACTGGCGGAACCAAGCCAATGACGACTGGAATGGGATTGGCCTGCATGGCAAGGAATCTTGATATGGAGTATATGAAAGCACCTCGTGACAGCACAGGGCAAATCATAAGGGGAGCGAAAGTTGAGCCAATTCGAATTGATACTACTTTCATACCAGCAGCAAAACCGTTTGGCGAATGAACCATGTTTCTTATTAACTTTGGGCATCCGTTTACCTCTGAGCATCTTACCCGGGTAGAAGATCTTTCTGGGCAAAAGATTGAACGGGTTATTGCCGTGCCAGTACAGTTCGACAATCGACGACCCTTTCTTTCTCAGTTGCAGGAACTCATGGCGCGTGTTCCGCTTTCCCCGGAGCAATGGCAAACCGAGGCCATCCTGGTCAATCTTCCTTCCCTGAACTTCATCGCTGCTTTGCTGCTCGCCGAATTGCACGGGCGGATGGGATATTTCCCATCCATCATCCGCCTGCGACCGGTGGAGGGCAGCACTTCAACACGCTATGAGGTAGCTGAAATTTTGAACCTTGAGGCAGTACGCGCAGCCGCGCGGCAGACGAGATTCTAGTTTTAGAGTTCGAACTTTCTATGCTCACTAACCAAGTTTTGCCAGGAAACATGTTTTTGTTTCCAATATCCCCTTCCGTTGGGAGAAAAACCCTGATGAGTCAGGGTGACGGGAGCCGAGCATGGGTTTAAACTCCATGCTGGCGAATAAGCGTTTACAGCCTCGAAGGATAGCGTATCCGAGAGATGGAGTGATTCAAGATGCGAATGCGCACAGTACTTCTTCAATTGATGGCAGTCATACTGCTCACCTCGTTTGTCCCCCACGCTGCAATTGCGCAGGGCGCAGCGGCGGATCGGGTGACTGTCATTCTGATCCTGGATAACTCTGGCAGCATGGCGACGAGCGATGCTGGTAATCTGCGTTTCACCGCGGCGCGCCTCTTTGCCTCGCTTTTGGATGAGGGCGATGCGGTCGGGTTGATCGTTTTCTCAACGACCAGCCAGCCGCTCACGAATGGCCTGGTCACCCTGCGCAATAAAGCTGATAAGGAGAATCTGCTGCGCCAAATCCAGGCGAGCCTGCCCGATGGGTATACGGACATGAAAGCTGCTTTTTTCAACGCGGGGGAGATGTTTAAGACCTTCAAACCAGACATGGGAAGGCTGGTGATAGTTTTCCTCACCGATGGAAAGCCGGAAATCCCCCAGCCCTATCCGGCATACGAGCAAGAGACTCTCGACCTGGCCGTCTCGCTGGGCATGCCGGTGCTCTCCATCGCCCTGACCCCCGCTGCTCAAACCCCCTTCCTCAGCCGTCTGGCAACCGAGACGGGTGGCACAGTGGTCCCAGCGGATGACGCCTCCGACCTGCTGGATGCCTACCTGGAAGTCTTCAGCCAAATAAAAGACCGCACCGTGATTGGCAGCGGTGTGACCCTTTCACCGGGCAGCGCCTCGCTGGAGATTGATCCCGCACTGGCGCCCTATATCGAAAAGGTGAATTTCGTGCTGAGCAAGCCTGAAAATATCGCCGCCAGGCTGTTCAACCCGGCCGGGCAGGAAACGCAGCGGGACGATCCAAGCATCTCGTTCGTGGTCAACGACCCTCGTTTTACCGTGACATCTGTTGTGCAGCCCCCGGCGGGCAATTGGAAATTCCAATTGTCAGGAAGTGGCAGCGTTCAGGCGCGGGCAATCCTGCGTTCACGGCTGCGCGCCGAGATCGTCTCGCCAGGCCAGTTCCATCAGTCCGGCCAGCCAATGACACTCGTTGTTCATTTGATTGAAGAAAAGAGCGGTGGCCAGATTGTGAAAATCATTGGCGAGGCCGCTTTCTCAGCCCTGGTCACGCTGCCAGACGGAAATCAAGAAAGCCTGGATCGCTTCTATGATGACGGCACACACGGCGATGCCCGCGCCAACGACGGGGATTACACGCGTCTGTTCGTCAATACCGGCCAACCGGGATCATACACCATTGCGGTCCACGGGTGGAAAGGAGTGATACCAGTCGAACGCAACGCGCGGGTCGAGGTGGTGACATTCCCGGCGATCATTGTGGATGAGCCAATCGGTGAATATGAAATCCGCGCTCAACCGCTGACCATCCGTATTCATCTGGAGGGCGGAACGCCACCGCAATTGGATAGGGGGGACTTGATCGCCCTTATCACCGCTCCTTCGGGCAAGACACACGAGATAGCCCTCAGCAGCAGCGATGACATCTACACTGCCAATTTCTTGCCTGCCGAGGATGGCGTCTATAAGGTTCAAATCGAAGCCCGCGAGGCGGTTTATAAAGGGCTGCCATACAACCTGACAGCCCAGGCCAGTTTTATAGTTCATATCATTCCCACCCTCACCTTCCAGACGAAGGAAGTGAACCTGGGGAAGGTGGAAATGGCTGCGGCCCAACAGGGAATGACCGTTCCGATTGCCGTTCTGTCAGCCAGCCAGCGTGCCGAGTTGGTGGATGTCGAACTGGAAGATGCACCCGGCCTGGCGCTGGCCGATAACGGCCCATTCTCCATATCCCCCTCCGGTGAGAGCGTGATCCATCTGCAACTGGTTGCGCAGCCAGGAGCCGTTCCAGGGGCGGCCGCCGGGCGGCTGGTCTTCACTACCCAACAAAATGTTGACTTGCTCGGCGCGGAGATCCCCCTCCGCCTCGAACTTTTCCAGCCCTCGCTCCGCGTAACCTCCACTCCGCTGCGTGCGGAAATCCCTTCGGGCTGCTTCAACAATGTGGGAAAGATGACAATTACATTCGCGCTTGACAGCGCTCAACCCGAGACCATTAAACTGAAGTTGGAAGGGGTAGAAGAGTTGAGATTATCTCCACAGACGCTTCAACTTTCCGCAGGAGAGCAGGGGGTGGCGCTTGAATTCCTTCCGAAAGGCGATGCTCTTCCCGTCGGAGAGTATGATGCCATCTTGCATGTAGAAGGACGAGACGGCTTGGCAATCTACCCCGAAGCGGGGATTCCGCTTCATCTTGTAGCACCATCATTGCTGGTACGCTGCCGACGGCCCATCGCTTGGGGAGGCATACTGCTGTTGTCGTTCTTGGTGATCGGACTTGTCATTGCCCGAAAGATAAAAGCTGCAACTCGTCCGCCGTTGGTCACCGGCACGCTTCGGTACTGGCCGGTCGAGAGGGGCTCGGGGAAAGCCGCTGAGGAAGATTTGACGGCATTCAAGAAAACCACCCTTGTCATCGGGCATGGCGAGACCTGTGACCTCTCCCTCCCTGACCTGGATGAGCAACATGCCATCCTGGGGGCAGAAAAATCGGCAGATGAGGTCGAAGTCCTGCTCGAGCCGCTTGGCGAGGTGAGAAAAGGCTATGGATTGATCCATGCCAAGACACCGCTGCGACACGGCGACACCTTTCGTATGGGAAACTATGAATTCCAATACTTGAGCGATAAAGGCGAGTAACTCAATCATATGGAGGATAAACCCATGACTACCGAAATCCGTTTTGAACCAACCTTGTTCGTTTTCCTCGGCACCAGTGCTGGGCAGATTGGCTGGCGCTTGAAGGAACTGCTGCGCCGCGCCTATGGGGATATTCCCGTGCTGCGCTTCCTTTGGGTGGATGCCGACAGCACCGTTGACCCCTACGCCGCGGCCTGGTTCTCGCCGATGGAACGCGCTGAACTGACCGGCTTCAACGGCGACGCCGTGCTGGCCAACTTGAACAACTACCCAACCATCAAAGCCTGGTGGCCGCGCGAGTCGCGCTTGAGGGCCGGCTTTATCAACCGCGGCGCGGGCCAGATGCGCCCCGTCGGACGCCTGGCGCTCTTCCGCATGTTCAATGACCGTAATGACGGTCCGGCTTTCATTGACAAATTGCTCCAGGCCATCGAGGCCATTCAACAGATTGAGCATACTGAGGCCACTGAGCGGATGAGCAGCGAGAAAATGCGCTTCATCGTCGAGCGGCGCAGTGTCCGCGTGGTGATCTTCTTCTCCACCTGCGGCGGGACAGGCAGTTCCATGGCTTTCGACCTGGCCTATCTCTGCCGCCACTTCCTGCGCGATACCAACCCGACCATTATGTCTGTTGCCATCCTGCCTTCGATCATGGACAAGGCGATCAAGAACGAGACTCCCATCCAGCGTGAGCGCATCCGCGCCAACACGTACGCCTGGTTCAAAGAGTGCAACTACTTGATCGAAAACCCCCATTGGCATGTGGCGTATCCCGAGGGAGCACCGATCAGCATCGAGGCCATGCCTTTTGATATGACTTTTGTGGTCGAGTTGGGCAATCAGGCCGGCAACAGTCTGAACTCAGCGGATGACATCTACAACATGGTCGCCTCTGCCGTTTTCCTGGACACTGGCTCATCTATTGGCGGCGCTATTCGCGGTTTCAATGCCAACGTGAGTGTACTGCTGGAAGAGTTCAAGGGAAAGCGGCGCGCCTTCAGTTCCCTGGCCGCGGCCTCGTTAATTTATCCCGCCCAAAAGGTTTTAGGGTATTGCGACGCCCGTTTGGGGCAAGCCATGATCCAACAGGCCTGCCTGGCGCAGCCTGATAAGAAAGAGGTTGAGGAAGCTGCTTCGGCCCTGCTGGGACGGCTGGGGCTGCGCGACGCACAATTGCTGGAGAGCCTGCTTGCCGGTCATCAGATGGCTAATCTCAACATCCCCGCCATTCGCAAGGCAGGCGATGTGGAAGAAATCCGCCGCCTGTTGGCCCTCCAGGAAGAGAGCAACGCAAAGGAGAGAGATTACCTGAAAGGGAAAATGAACGATGTGACAGACGACTTGCTAGCCCAGGCACAGCAGGCACTCCAAGCTGAGGCCGCCGCCCTCGCCTTCGAACGGGGGGCGCGCTTCGCTCAGGCAGTTCTGGATCAACTGACCGCCGAGGTCTCCTCGCATGAGCAGATTGCCGAAGCGACCTGCTCGCTGCCCGGGATGAAAGTGCGCATCTCCCAACAGGGGATTACGGAAGCCAGCTTATCACAGGCTGAGGAGGCATACCAGAAAGCGCGCGAACGGCTGAGAGGCATGGCCGGGAATACTCTGCGGGCTGCTCAGCGTACCCTGCTCAAGAAGCACTGGCAAGAGGAACTGAACCGCGCCCGTAACGATTGCTTGACCTGGCTGGCCGAGATTGACCGGCGCACGCTGCAACTGCACGCCCAGCGGCAGGCGGCCAATCTTTACGATCAGATCGGGGAGCAGACCCGCCGGCACAAAAGTACGCTGGCTGGCGTGCTTCAGACCCTGGAGCGCGCTGTTGGAAAACTGGAGGAGCGCGCCGCCGAATTCCTCAAGCCGTCCACCGAGGAGAAGGGGATCTTTGAACTCACCGTGGAAGCCGTGGACGCCGGCTACATCCAGGATTATTACCAGAGACATGCCAGCCGTCTGAATCCTGTGGCTACCTACCGTTCTTTTGCCCAGCAGGCCAGTGTGGATACGCTGGATAAACTGGCTGGGTGGGGTGAATCGGAGTGGGCGGATCAAATGCAGCAGCACGCTGATGCTTTCTTTGCCGAGGATGTGGAGAACACCTCTCTCCTGAAAGCGTTGGCCGACTACCATGGCCAAAAGGCGCCGCGCCTGATCGAAGAAAAAATGGACAGCCTGGTGCGTTATTGCCACCCATTCTGGCAATTTGACGCCAACAGCGGTATCCAGGGACAGGAGGGGAAGAGTATCATCGGCGTCGAAGATGAGCATAGCGATTTGATCCCGCCTAAGTATCGCCAAGATCCACAATACGAGGTCAAGTCCACCGGCTTCAAGCATCGCATTGACTTTGCCCGCGTCCAGCACGGCCTGCCGGCTTTCCTGCTGCGCGACATGGCAGACTATAAGACTTATTACGAGGCAAAACGCAAAGGGCTGGATCCTCTGCACACCTTCCCGGAGGCGTTCCGAGCCGAGGAAGTCTTTCCTGAGGAAAAGGAGGAGGCGCGCAATCTCTTCGCGGTGGCCGCGGCTTTCGGTTATATCGTCCAGGTCGGGAGTTTCTATTACTTCGACGCGCAAAAAGAGTACTCCTCATTGAAAATCCGGCCAGGGCGCGAAAACCGGCTGGAGCAAGGACGTGAGAAGGCCGAGGATGCCTTCACCCAAAGCGATGACCTGATCCGCCGCTCCGAGCAACTCATCGAGAGGGACATCGTCAATATGGGGAATCAGGCAGCCATCAGATTGCTGGAGGAGCGCATTGTTGAGTACAAACAAGCCCTATCCAGGATGGCGCCGGAGAACGAACTGCGTCGCCAGTACGAAAAGGAAATCCGCGCTTTGCAGTCCAAGCAGGAGCAATTGGGTAAACTATGAGCGTAAGGCAAGTTCCACCCACCCCTGCGCTGGTGCTGGCCATCGGGCAACTGGCCAGCGAAACGGTGGCCGAAGGTGAGCTCATCTTCCTGCGCGGAGACCGCCGGCGCGCTTCCACGACCTCTTTCCTCGCGCTGGGGAAAATAGGTGAAGGGCAGGGACAACCAAAATTCATTTTAGTGCCATTAAAGCAGGCGCTGACATCAAAAATAAGCAAGTCGCAGGATGCTCGTCAGAGCTACCAGGACTTTATCTCCGCCGCGTCGAACATACGGGCCGCCCTCGAAGTCGCGCTGCATAACCTGCGCACCCACGAACGGCTGCTCGAAGTCGGCCT
>MNXK01000146.1 GCA_001872165.1 Anaerolineae bacterium CG2_30_58_95 | reverse complement strand
CTTACGTGAATGTTCACCAGCGCAGTCTCCCTTGCGGGCAGCAGGCGAGTTCGATCTTCTGGTATTCCCGTGGATACCGTCGAAGGGCTTCCACCTCACTCTCCCTTCTCGCTGGCGGGATGACCTACTACTCCTGCTGTGACTTTAGAAAGACCCTAAAGGTTTCCTTAGAGATCTCATGCTCTTTTCAAGCAGGTTTTCCCGGCAAAATGCTTACCGGCTTGCCAGAAAAACCTTTAGGGTCTATGCTGTGTGGACCCAGAGAGATTCGAACTCTCGACCTTCTCAATGCCATTGAGACGCGCTCCCAACTGCGCTATGGGCCCATTTCCAGTAATCAGTTTTCAGTCGCCAGTGTTCAATGACTGATTATGGTTGCTGACTGCGCAACCATTACTGATGACTGAATACTGGTCACTGAACAGTGGACCTGGCGGGATTCGAACCCGCGACCTCTTCAGTGCGATTGAAGCGCGCTCCCAACTGCGCTACAGGCCCGGTTTAGGGTAGCCGATTGCGCTACCATTTCGGGTGCGGGTATTCTACTTGAGGGCTAGTGGCCTGTCAAGTAAACGCCGCGCAGGGAAAGTATATCACACGAAATGTGCGAAAATCATGGATGCCGCGCGGCGTAATGCGAAATTAATTTCGCTCTACATCCTGCCGCGCCTCCCGAATGCGCCTGTCAGAACATCTTCATCTGCTCCGGAGGCTCGATGGGATCGCTGCTCAGTTCTCGCCCCCAGTTCTCGCGCGTTAGACTCGCTATCTCAGCCAGCCTCCGCAGGTGACGGAATTTGAGCACGCGCCAGCCTCCCTGCCAGATTTGATCCAACGCAGGATCGCGGTGCAACTTGCAGGTCAGCAGGCCAACGCGCCCGCCAGGGATTACCAGCAGACTGCGCTCGGGTGGATAATGGTAGCGCAATCGGCTACCATAAAGGTTCTCACGCAGGATCCGGCCGACGACCGCTGAGGCCAACAGGGTGAAGGCATAGGCCGTTTTCCCTTTTTCCTGCCACAGCAACAAGCGATGAGCACCTTCGGGCCGGACGAGGCGATATTCCAGTTGGGCGGCGAGGGCCTCCAATGCGCGGCCGGCCGCCTCCAGGTCGGCGTGGCGCACCGAGGCGGAATCTTCGGGGCGCAGGTGCCACCGTCCATTCGATTCGGTCGCATAGGAAGCCAGTATTTCCTTGATCAGTCCGAGCGAGGGGGTGAACAAGCCGGGGAATTCAGCGTTCAGGCTTGTTTCCAGTTCGCGCTGTGTGCACACGGGATGCTTTTGCAGGAATTGGACGGCAGCCATTTCCACCCGGTCAGGCAACGAGTCACTCTCCTGGGCATATTCGTGCAATCCCCATAACCCGACCTCCAGGCTGTGCGGACTACCAACGTGGTAGCCTGATTTCGGGCTACCATCGTGGCGGACGTAAGCCTTCGAGGCAAGCGCCTCCTGGATCGGCGCGTGGATTTGCGCTAGCGCCTCTTCGCGCCAGGCCAGGGCGTGATTCTCAGCCAAAGCGGAGAGGCCGGCCGCGTGCAGGTGCAGATAAGTGACCGGTTCGCCGCGTTCCTTCAGATAGGCTTGCATGGCTTGGCCGGCTGAAGAGGGGTCAAACCCTTCTGTAGGTCGGAGCGTGAAGGCTCGCCGCTGCCAGAGGAGTTGGATCGGGTCGTGCCGGGTGCGGATGGCGATGCCTTGCAAATCGAAACCGGCGGAGGCGGTTGCCAGCATCACGGCGGAGAGGAAGGATGGTTCCGGCTCGGCGGTCAGCATAAAGAGCGGCGCGCCGAGTGGAATGTGCGGGGCAAGGTTTTTGAACGCCGCGTACAGCGCGCCGGCGTGCCAGTTCCAGTCATAACGGCGGCGGCGCAGAACGTGCTTGAACGGGCCGACCGCTTTGCGCCCCCACAGCCAACCAGACCACAAAGCCGAGAGGGTCCAGAAGGCCTGGTTGGGGCGCGGCAGGGCGGTCAAGACGACCTGGATGGGTGTCTCTTTGAGGCGCGGCGCCAGCTCACGCAGCGGGCCTTCGAACAGGCAAATGCCCCCGCTTTCGGGAGGCGGCGCAGGCCAGATCGTTACTGGCACGGGCGGCGCCTCGCCAGCCCAGACATCCACGCCCCTTTCGAGCGCCAGCCAGAGATTGTTCTCGCGGAAGCGCGGCGGGATGGTCAACTGCTTCGGGCGCGGCCGTTCCGCCGGATGCGGCCAGAGGGTGTTGCCCTCGTCGCAGGCGGTCAGGGTCAGGGCCAGCAGGCAGCGGCGCCGTTCGGGCGAGAGCGCCAGGCCGTCCAGCCTGTTGATGATGGTGATCAGGGCATAGACGGCGCGCGGCAGGTAACATGCCAGGGCTTCTTCGGCGTGCTCCCGGTCGGGGTCGTCGCGGGCGGCCACCCGTTCGAGGGCGCGCGAACGGTGCAGGGCCGCCGTGGCAGCCAGTTGACCGGCGCGTTCCCGGTCTGCCTGCGTGACGCCTCGCTCGCCGCTTTCCCCGCATTGTGGGCAACGGAAAATGCGCGCCACCGGCGCTTCGCCGCCGTGTTCCCAGACGAAGGTCTCTGCCGGGATGCTGCGCTGGCAGCTGGGGCAATCGGTAAGGTACAGGGATTGTAGATGGGTTTCCAGCCGTTCTTCGCCTTTGCGGGAATCAGCCAGGTCGGCCAGCGCGGCCTGCAGCTCGGACCTGGGAGGCGGCGCGGCAGCTAAATCCAGCAGGAAGCGCGTCACCGGGTTGTTGACGGCTACCAGCACGCGATAACCGGCGCGCGCCATCTCGACCGCCAGCCGGGGGGAGGCCCCGAACGGGTCCAGCACCCAGGCGCCAGGCGTTGCCCCGAGCCGTTGCACTGAGTTGGCAGGTTGAGCGTTCGCCTGAGCGCTCACGCCGAAGGCCTGTCGAAACCCTGCCGAAGTGCTGTCGAGGGGTCGGGCATGTTCCGCCAGGAACGCCGCGGCGACGCCCTCCGGCACGGGCGGCAGGTAACGCGCCAGCGGCTCTGGATGTCCTGTTTCATCCCCTGGAATGAAAGGCAAGGCCGAGAGAATATTCATCAATTCTTAGTATAATGGTTTGGGAGAAAAATGCAACCCCCCTGACAACGAATGCTCCGCAGGAGGCATTATGAGACGTATTCTTGCCCTCGCTCTTTTGGCCGTTTTGACGGCTTGCGGGTCGCCAAAGTTGCTTCCCGTGCCGACTGCTTCGCCGCCAACGAATGCTTCGCTGCTGCCTTCTTCGACCCCGATCCGGTCCACGCCGGACGAGGGGTTGTGTGTCCCTGCCCAGGCGCACGAACCACCCTCCCCAGCCGGTTTTGCAGAATACCCGCAGGCAGTCTTGAACTATCTGAACAGTGGTGGGGAACTTGTTGCCCTGAACACGGATCGCAGCCATGCAGAGGCAGGCGACCTGACCGGCGATGGGAAGGGCGATGTGCTCGTCGCGGTGACTTCATCAGATGGCGAGACTGTACCACCGCTTGGCACGTTGTTGATCTATAACTGCCAGGCCGGGCAGTATGTGCTGACTTTTGACCTGACGCCCGATTCTGCCTATTACGGCGCGCCTACCATTCATTTCGTGCAGGATATGAACGCGGATGGCAAGGCCGAGGCGGTGGTGAGCACCAGCACCTGCGGCGCGTCCACCTGCTTCGAGCAGGAACAGGTTCTGGCCTGGAACGGGGCGACGTATGAGAATTTGCTGGAGGGCGCGAGCGACGATCTGCCCTATCCAGACGTAAAGATGCGCGACACGGGAGACGGGATTTATGCCTTGGACGTGACCGGTACCGGCTTCGGCTCGGTTGGGGCGGGGCCGTACCGTGTCCGCACCCGCGCCTGGAGCTACGACCCGGCCAGCGGCCGCTGGAAGGTGAGCGGCGAGACGCTGGAGCCGCCGCGCTACCGCATCCATGCCCTGCACGACGCCGACGCGGCTTTCGAGGTAGGGGACTATGAGACTGCCATCGTTTTGTACCAGCGCGTCATCAACGACCGGACATTGCTGGATTGGATTGATCCACCGCTCGAGCAGGCGGACCTGGGCGCATACGCGCGTTTCAAGCTGATCGTGCTTTACACGCAGTCTGGTCAACCGGACGAGGCAGAGCGCTGCTTCAGTGAGTTGAAAGCCGGCCCAACAGCCGGCAATTGGCGTGATTACACCGAAATGGCCGATACTTACCTGCAAGGGGTTGCAATCGCCGGTCACGGTTGCCCGGCGGCGCGTTATTTCGCCGAGACCCATGCCGGTCAAATCCTGTTCCCGCTCGGTTCAGCAGCATTTGGTTACGCTAATCCAGATTACACGCTGGAAGATATATGTCCGTAAAGTGGAAATTTCCACTCCCAGGGTGTCTTTTTGCGCCCCAGAACTTACCGAAACAAGTCCGCGTGCGTGCCGGTTCTGACTAAAATGACGTGATCGGTGAAAGATTGGTAGATCAACAACCAGTCCGGAGTCAAGTGGCACTCGCGCAAACCGTTATACTTCCCTTTCAGCGGGTGGTCCCGGTATTGACGATTTTCCAGGTTCCCCTGGCCCAGCAACCGGATGACAGCGCTCAGCTTGCACCTATCGTAGTTGCGCTTCCTGGCGCGTTCGACATCTTTCTCGAACTGCGACGTAATCGTGACCTTACGCATGATTACAGTCCCAGGTAAGCGAGCGCAGCTTCAGCGTCTTCGAAGGTTCTTACGTTGCGCCTGTTCAACCCGTCCTCGATGGCCTGGATGGTTTCCTCGTTGGGGATTTCCACTGCGAAGGGCAGGCCCTTGTTCAAACTGATCTGCTTGAAGAACAGGCTTACCGCTTGCGTGGTGGTCAACCCCAATTCATCCAGCACGGCCTGAGCTTCCTTCTTCACCTGCTGATCCAAGCGCACGGTAATGGCAGCGGTCTTGGTCATACTTCCTCCGTTTCTGTGTGTATTGCAATTGTAACACAAATCGGTTTATTGGAGCGTGATCTTCGTGAAGCACACCCAAAGGGGGCTGCCTCGCCCCAACGTTTAACCGCAGGCCTGGTTCTGGAGGCGGCACATTCAGCGATAGAATCAACGCCCCGTTTTTACTTCCAGAATACACACCTCATAAGGGGCCAATTCGATGTTTTTTCCATTCACATGCGGCAGGTCTGCGCCGGAAGTGGAAAAGAGGAGCTGCCAATCCTCTGGTAGAGGGGGCGTACACGCGGCCCTGATTGTTTTGTTTGCAAAATTCAAGGCCACTAGCACGGTTTGATCATCTGTGCGGCGTAGATAGACGAGGGCATCGCGCGGCCTGGTTGTCAATGGAACGAATTCGCCGCGCCGCAGGGCCGGGCACTCTTTTCGCAAGGCGATCAGTTTCCGGGTGAAATTGAGCAGCGAGTCTGGGTCTTCGTTTTGAGCGGCCACGTTGCGCTGATGGTAATTCGGGTGCACGGGCAGCCAAGGCCTGCCCTGAACTTTGCTAAGCGAGAAACCGGCGAAAGGCGTGTCATCCCACTGCATGGGAGAGCGACAGCCGTCCCGGCCTTTGAAAATCGGCCAGTAGCGCTTGCCGGGCGGATCCATGATCTCGCCGCGGCGCAGGGGAACATCGCGCATGCCGATCTCCTCGCCATAGTACAAGAAAGGTGTGCCGCGCAAGGTGAGCAACAGCGCCATGGCGATTTTGGCGAGCGCATCCTGCTCGCCATGCGTGTAACGCGTCGCTGTGCGCGAGATGTCGTGGTTGCTGAGGACGGTCGTGGGCCAGTGCTCGCCAGTGAAGAGCGCTTCCCGGCGTTGGATCTGTTTGAGCAGCCAGGCAGGATTCCACGGGTAGCGTAAGCCGGAGGAGTTGAAATCGAAGCTAAAAGCGGCGTGAAGGCGGTCAGGGCCGCTGTAGTGCAGCACTTTTTCGGGCGTGGCGAAAAATGTCTCACCGACGGCGTAGCGCTCAGGATAAGCATCCAGGATGGTGCGCAGCTCGTTGAGCAACGGGATCATTTCCGGCTGGTCGCAATCGTAGAGGTGACGCTGGCGGTCGAAGCCGCGCAAGCCGAACTTGGGAGGGTTATTCCGAAATTGGGCATCCTTGAAGTAGGCGTTGAACACGTCCAGGCGGAAGCCGTCCGCGCCGCGCGCCAGCCAGAAGCGCACCACGTCGAGCTGCGCCTTGCGCACCTCCGGGTTGCGCCAGTTGACATCCGGCTGTTCGGCCAGGAACATGTGCAAGTAGTACTGGCCGGTGGTTTCGTCGTAGTCCCAGGCGGGGCCGCCGAAGGCAGCCTGCCAGTTGTTGGGGCCCCCCCTCGGAGAGCGGGAGGGGGGCTGCCAGATATACCAGTCGCGCTTCGGATTATCGCGGCTGGCGCGGGATTCGCGGAACCAGGGATGCCGGTCGGAGGTGTGATTCAGCACCAGGTCCAGAACGACGCGGATGCCGCGCCGGTGCGACTCGGCCGCCAGCCGGTCGAAGTCCTCCAGCGTGCCGAAACGCGGGTCCACGGCGGTGTGATCGCTGACATCGTAACCGAAATCAGCATCGGGCGTGGGATAGAAAGGGGAAAGCCAGATGGCGTCAATGCCAAGCTCGGCAAGGTAATCGAGACGCGCCGTGATGCCGGGCAGGTCGCCGAGGCCGTCGCCGTTGCTGTCAGCGAAGGAGCGCGGGTAGATTTGGTAGATGATGCCGTCGCGCCACCAGAGATAATCGTCCATATTTTCCTTTCGGGGTTCTTGGCAAATGTGATATTATTTTACACTAAGATGACACTTTCACCAATTTTTGTATAAGCGTGCTATCATTGAGGTATGAAGGCCACGAATAAACCTTTGACAAACTGGTGAGCCAATGCCGAAATCTGACCTCGTTTTGCTGGCCCTGGATAATCCTGATATTTTGCCGTTATTCGAACGGGCGCTGGCGGCTGCATCCTATCAGGTGGCATTCGCCCGCGACCGGGCCGCGCTTGATAAGGTGTTGCAGGAAACCTCTCCAGCGTTGTTGATCATCAGTGATAAGTTCAAAGATGCCAGTGGGATAGAAATCTCTTCCAACCTGCTCGAACGTTTCCCAACCCTGCCCATTCTTCTGTTCGCCACTCAGGACTCGCCGACGTTCATCAAAGATGCGCTGCGGGTGGGAGTCAGCGACATCCTTACCCCGCCGCTGCGGATTGACGACATCATGCGCATCGTGGAAAACAGCCTCAAGCGTGCCCAGCGCATCGGTGACTGGACCCGGCGCGAGGTCCGGCGCACGACTGCTTCGCTGGAGAAACGCATCAACGAACTGCAAAAACTGGAAACCATCTTCACGCACATCGAAGATGGAGTGATGATCCTGGATAGCGACAACCGGATTCTCCTGATGAACCCGGTCGTGAGGAGGGCATTTGATTTAGGGCAGAAGGAAATTTCAGGTCAAAACGTTCTGGAGGTGATCGCGCATCCCGACTTGCGCTCGCTGCTCGATTCTACTTCAACCAATCCGTTGCAGTTCTACGAGATTGGCTTCGAAGATGGCCGCGTCTTCAATGCCCAATACACACGCATCCCTGACATCGGTGTTGCCATTACGATGCAGGATATCACCTATTTCAAGCGAATTGACCAGATGAAGAGCGATTTCGTTCACACCGTTTCGCACGATCTGCGCTCGCCGTTGACGGCTATTCTGGGCTATGTTGACCTGCTGGATCGCGTCGGGCCGCTCACCGACCAGCAGCGGGAATTCATCCAACGTGTACGGATCAGCGTGCACAACATCACCGGTCTGGTCAACGATTTGCTGGACCTGGGCCGCATCGAGAGCGGGTTCGAGGGTCAGAAGGAGATCGTCCCGCTGGATGGCATTCTCAACTACACCCTGGACAACCTGAACAACCAGATCGCTGCAAAGAAGCAGCACCTGCATCTCGATCTGGCTCCTCATCTCCCCTCTCTGCAAGGCGACCCAATCCACTTGCGGCAGATGCTCGATAACCTGATAGGAAATTCCATAAAATATACACCCGAGGGAGGCGACATCTCGGTGAGCGTCGAGGCGAAAGGCGAACAAGTTATCCTGCGCATCTCGGATACCGGCCCGGGCATTCCACCTGCCGACCAGCCGCACATCTTCGACAAGTTCTACCGCGCCAGCAACGTTGCGGTGGCTGTGCCAGGATCAGGCCTCGGCCTGGCCATTGTCAAGTCAATTGTGGATAATCACGAAGGCCGCATCTGGGTGGATTCGGTCATCGGGCAGGGCACCACGTTTACGGTCGTACTGCCAGCTTATCGCACAGAGGCTGTAATGGCCCGCTCTTCTTAGACCCTGGATTCGAGCATCCACATGCGAAGGGGAACCCTCCAGTAATGGTAGCCTGACTTCGGGCTACCATAAAAAACAGCCTCCGCTGGGTAAGCACCCGGCGGAGGCGTTCGCCAAAGGAGGAGACAGTGATGAGCAAGTTGGAGGTGTCCAATTCCCGTCTCCGCAAACATCATAGCCTACATTGGCAGGTAAAGATAGCGCGGAAAGTCACGGATAAATCGTGATGAACTTCACAATCCATTTCGCGGGGGATACTACCGCTGGGCGGTTAGAAAGGCGCGTACCAATTTCACAGCCTCGTTCGCGGTTTGATAGGTCGCGACGTGTAGTTTGGGGTGGTTGTTACCGGTGATCATTTTGGAGACCGGCTGCCCTTCCTGGTAGCAGCACAGCACTGGTTTTCCCAGGCTCAAGGCGAAGGCGACCTCGTACCCGACCCCGTGCGAGGGGGTGCTGACCTCGGCGATCAGCGCGTCGCAGGCCCGCATCCAGGCCACGTCCCGCTCGTAGACCTGGCGCGGGCTGACAATCATCTCCAGCGCCTTGACCCCCGAGTCGGCCAGGTGCGCGGTCGGAACCTCATGCCCGTCCTCCAGCAAGGCGCGGGTGATAGCCTGGTAAACGGTCTCGAACGCACGTCCACCGGTGATGGAACAGGCAAAGTACAGGTTCATTGATGGCGGCCCTCTTGGGCATCGCGATCAGTTCTCATCCTCCGGCTTCATTGGCGAAGGTATCGGCTGGCCTGCGGGGAGGGGATTTGCGCCGGGCAGTTGCTGGCTCAAGCGTGAAAGCGAGCGCTCGAGGTGTTCCCCGCGTTGGCTGAAGGTGATGTCGCCGCGCGTGCGCTCGAGGATGCTGCGGGCTACATCGGTCTGGCGCCGCAGGCCATTGGTGATGGCGTCAGGATAATCCATCGTCACCAGCACCGAAAAGATGTCATCCATGTGACCGAGCAGATTTTCGGCTTCATTGGAATAACCGTGCCGCAGAATGTCGAGACAGCGGCGGCGCAGTTCGCCAACCGCCTCCGCCAGGCCGTTCAGGTAGGTGGGATGGATCACGCCCAGTTCGTCGGGGGTGGGCAGCGGTTGGTGTTGGATCAAGGCGCAGGTGATGCTGGCTTCGGCGTACTCTTTGAGAGCATCCTGGGTATAACCGGCGAAGTACAGATCAGGATACTGCGCCAGGTCGCTGCGCAGGGCCTCGGCCAGCTTGCGCGCCTCGTCGAGGTGCGCCTGCATGACATCCGTCTCATCGCGGTGGACGGCCCGGATGGACAGCGCACAGGCACGCGTCAAGGCGCGTGCTTGAGCCAGCGCCTTGTCACGCGCAGCAGTCTTAACGTCAAAATCCTGCCGGATCTGATCGGCGATTTCTTCCAGTTTGTGCATCGCTCGTTACGCTTTTTCTTCCTTGGGCGGCTCCGGCGGCTGGATGGGACGGAAAAGGTGTTCGGCCAAGGATGTGTTGCCTGGAACAGCGATCTCGCCGAAGGAGGCCTCGTAGCGCGCCAGGTTCTCAGTCAGGGCGCGGTGAAGCAGCTTGGCGCTCAAGGGCGACATCAGGATGCGGGCGCCCACGGTCGCTTTTAGCTCGCCGGGTAAGAGGTGGGCAAAATCGAACACCAGATCGGCCGGGGAGTGGGCAATGCGTACCAGGTTGGCGTAGACCATTCTCAGGTCGGCGGGCACTTCCAGGGTCGGCGAGGCTGGCCGGGGAGGGGGGAGAGTCATTTTGATCTCCAGATAAAGTTAGAAGGGGATGTTCTCGTCTTCCGCAGGGGCGGAACCGGCCGCTTCGTCTGCTGCAGGAGCTTCGCTGCTTTCGCCGCGCGAACCCATGAAGCGCACGGTTTGGGCGCTGACTTCGAACGAGGCGCGGGCGGTGCCATCCTGGCTGGTCCAGATGCGCGGGCCGCCGGTGTTGGCATCCACCGTCAGGCGGCCTTCGACGAGTACTTTGGAGCCTTTTTTGAGATATTGATTACAATTTTCGGCTTGTTTTCCCCAGGCGGAGACGCGCACCCAAATGGTTCTTTTTACGCGTTCCCCGTTATTATTTGTATAATCATCGTTGACGGCAACGGAAAAATTCGTGACAGCCTGGCCTGCCGGCGTATAACGCATTTCAGGGTCACGTCCCAGATTGCCGGCAAGGATTACAGTGTGGTAAGTCATGTTTCCTCCAATCTTTTTGATAGATGTTTTTTTATCTCGATCGTGTTCAGGTGCCGCCGCGCCGCGGCGGTGAAAGGTGTGATGGGCTTATTTTACACTACTTCGTCAGCATTGAAGGGTGAAGAACGCCCTCTCCTCTCGGAAAGGACGTTCAACTTTTACTGATTACTGATCACTGTTCACTGCTCATCATCCTCGCCGCCCGCCGCCCAATCTCCACCGCAAAATTCGTCCCCCGATCCCAGGGATAGACCTGGCTCATCGAAGCAAAATACACTCCCTCTACTGGCGTTGCAATCGGCGGGATGTTCTGCGAATGTCCCACCCGCGGCACCGGCTGGGCGTAACCTGTGCGGAACAGCCAGGCCTTGCGCACCCAGTCCCGCTCGAACTTCGGGTTGAACTTCTTCAATGCGGGCAGGAACCGTTCCAGCAGCTCCTCCTGGCTCAGGCGGAAGAACTCGTGCTCCGGCTCCAGGTAATCGCCCATGTAAACGATGCGGTCGCCGCCGAAGTGCTCCGCCCCCACGTAGTTGGTATGCTCCACCAGCGCCAGGAACGGGTAGCCCGCCGACTTGGGCAGGTTGTACCAGTAGTAGCCTTCCTCCGAGAGTTGGTGCTCGAGCGCCAGTACCATCACCACCGCGCCCATGGACTTCATGCTCCGCAGCCCGTGTAAATATTCTTCGGGTAAAGACGGGACAAGCCGAGTCATCGCTTCGGGCGAGAGCGTGACCAGGGCTTGGTCATACACCTCAGTCACCTCACTGCGGACGCTCACCTGACTTGAGCCTGCTTCCCGCTCGATGCGCGTGACCGGCGTCTGGAGGCGGATCTCGACGCCCATCTCGCGCAACCGATCCGCGAACATGTCCGCGAAATTTTGGAAGCCGCCCTCGAACGTGCCCAGGCGCGTCGTCCGCGCCTTGAGCCGCGCCCACATCCAGGCCATGGTGACCTGCTTGTAGTAGCGCTCCCCGAACTTGCCGACCACCAGCGGCTGCCACATCAGCTCGTAGACCTTGTCCCCGGCCCATTTGCGCATCCATGCGTCTACGGTGAACTGTTCCAGCGGCCTCCAGTTGTTCGTCAGCCGCAGGTACAGCCCGACCAGTCCGAAGCGGATCTTGTCCACGCCCCAGCCCAGGCCGGGGAAGAGGATCGCCTTGAGGATGGAATCGAACGGGTAGAACTTCCCCTCGTGGTACATGACCGTATACGGGCGCGGGAAGAGCACCTTATCTTCCCAGCCCAGCTCGCGGATCAGGCCGAGCATGTGCCGGTCGCTGGCGAACCAGTGGTGGTAATACTTCTCCACCCACCAATCCCAATGCGGCTCTTTGAACCCGCTCGCCAGCCCGCCGACGTAGTCCTCGGCTTCGTAGATAGTGACCTTGTGTCTGGCCTTGGCCAGGTCGTACGCGGCGGCCATGCCGCCGAAGCCTGCTCCAATGATCGCGATTTTTTCCATATTGACTTCCAGGGAGATATGTTATATCATAGTATCAGTGATCGGGTGGCCCAGGGACCTGCCAGCACACCACTGGTGGCTGAACTGGGTGTAACTCCTCAGGAGACATCCCGATCGCTTTTATTTTGGAACAGAACCAAAATTTCATCTGACTTGATTACTTTGTCAGGCATTTGTTCTTTGGTGTAAACG
>MNXK01000088.1 GCA_001872165.1 Anaerolineae bacterium CG2_30_58_95 | reverse complement strand
ATGCACCACGCCGCCGTAGATGCCCGAATGCAAGTCGCTGGCCGGGCCGTAGACGCGCAGCTCGAAATAGGCCAGTCCGCGCAGAGCATAGGTGATGGTCGGATCATCCGGCCCAATCATGCCACTATCGGGATTCAAGGCAAAGTCGCTGGCTAAAAGTTTTTTGTGCTCCGCAATGAAGGCCTCCAAACTGGGCGAGCCGATCTCCTCTTCGCCCTCGATCAGCCACTTGAGGTTGACCGGTAGACCGCCATTTTCGACAATCGCCTCGACCGCCTTCAGCGCGGCGATAACCTGCCCCTTCATGTCCGATGCGCCGCGCGCGTACAGGCTCTCGCCGCGTACAGTCGGCTCGAAGGGGCCGGTCTGCCACAGGTCGAGCGGGTCGGCTGGTTGCACGTCGTAGTGACCATAGATCAGCACAGTCGGGGCGCCCCGCGCTCCCGCAGTTCGGGGGTGAGCCCCTAGCCATTCCGCATACACGACCGGGTGCCGAGCCGTCGGGTAAATTTCCACATTCTGCATCCCCAGGCCCGACAACTGGGCCGCCACCCAATCGGCCGCCCGCTGCATATCCGGCTGGTTCGCCGATTCGGTCGAGATGGACGGGATGCGCAAGAAAGTTTCCAGCAATTTCAAGGATTGCGCTTTGTTCTGGCGAGCATATTTCAGAGCTGCTGTGCGTTGGTCAGACATTATTCTTCCTTTCCTGACTATGAAGATTTCAGCTTCCCGTAGAGGAACCAGTAATCCTGCTGCGGGAAACCCGTCATCAGATCGGCCTCCCATACGAACTCACCCGGAAGCCAGTAAGATTTAACCATTGCATCCAGACCAGGCAAAGCCTCCAATTCGGGGGGAGGCGAGGAGAATTCGCCCGATAACAGTTGGAGCATGACGCGCCACCGGACTTCTTGGGGATAGGCATCGGCATGACGTTCAGGCGATTGATGGAAATGGTAGGGCAGTTCCCTACCATAATCGGCCAGATAATTGCGCCACAGGTCGAGGCGGGCGTGGACCTCGCGGCCTGCTTTCCGCTCCCAGGCCGAGCGCCACTTCGAGCGGATCGCCTCCATCTGCACCTCCAGCGCGGTCAAATCCGCCTGGGCCGCCGGAGCGATGAGCCGCACTCGCAGACGCGCCCGCGCCAGCAACAAACCGCCAATCGTCAGGCGCGGCAGGTCTGCCTCGCGGACAGAAAGCTGCCAGAAGAGTTCTCCCGAGAGCAGATAATCCGCCAGCTCCCGGACTCCGGCCTGGAAGAAGGCGTAGTCTTTCTCAGGAGTGGGCACAGCAGGTTTTTCCTATGGGGTGGCCGTCGGGACGATGGTCTGCTCGAGGGCGCGCCGCGTGACCAGGTACCAGTCCGAAACGTTGTCGAAGCGGTCGCTTGGTTCGAAGAGCGGCGGGATCTGAACGCCTTGCACGCGCAAGTCTACGCCGTAGGTATAGACCGGGTAATAGAGAAGCAGCGCGGGCAGCTCTTTGGCAAAGATGGATTGGAAATTTCGATACAAGCGGGCGCGCACGTTCTGGTCAACCAGCACGCGCGCCTGCTCGAGGTATTCACTGGCGGAGCGATTATCCCATTGCGAGTAATTCTGCCCGCCGGTCGCCTCGGCCTGGTGCCAGAAGGGATACGGGTCGGGGTCCGGAGACCGGCTGAGGTCCAGGTCAACCAGCGCGGCCTGGTACTGGCGCGGGACGAGAAAATCGTTCAAGAGCGAATCGTAAGATACGGCCTGCAGAGTCACCTGGACGCCGATGCCTGCCCAATCTTTTTGAATGGCTTGAGCCAATAGTGCGTGCAGCTCGTCATCAGGATAAAGAAGCGTGAAAGCCAGTTGTTGATCATCCTTGGCGCGCAGCGTGCCATCCGCTGGCAGGATGTAGCCTTCGGCCTTTAGTGAGGCTATCGCTGCATCAGGGTCGTAGTCAATATGCGGCACGCCAGCGTAGTAGGCCCACGTGCCGGGCAGGATCGGGCTGTCGGCCACAATCGCCTGGCTGTGGAGATAGGTATCCACCATCCATTGGCGGTTGAGACCCAACATCAGCGCTCGCCGGATGATCTTTTCCTGCAAGAAGGGCGCCTCGGCATTCTTGAGATTGAACAGGATCAGGCTGATGCGCGGCAGGCGGCCGCTGTAGAGCGCCAGGTTCTTTTCGGCCAGCGCTTCGGACAGGATCTCGGACGTGATCTGGCTGATCCCCAGCACCTCGCCCTGCTGGTATGCATCCATGGCGGCCTGCGCGGTCGGGTAATAGCGAAAGACGACTTGCTCGATAAAGGAGGACCTACCATAATAATTTTCCGAGGCCGCCAGCACGACACCGGTAACCTGTCCATCCTCCACCATCAGGTGGTCGAAATGATAAGGCCCATTTCCTATCGGCTCCAGGTTGAAATCGGCATTCGCAATCTGGTCGGCTGGGACGCTGGCGAGCAAATGCGCGGGCAGCAGGCCAAAGGTCAGGTAATCGAGAAAAGGCACGAAAGGTTCCGCGAGGGCAAACTTGATCGTCTTGTCACTCAAGCGGGTGACCTCGACCTCGTCCCACAAGGCGCGCACGTCCGCAGGGTAAGCAGAGTACTGGCTGCGCAGCAGGCTGAGCGTGAAGAGCACGTCATCGGTCGTGACCGGCTGGCCGTCGTGCCAGAAGGCGTTGGCGCGGATGGTCACGTTATAGATCGTACCATCGGGAGTATTGCCCCAGGATTCGGCCAGGTCCGCTTGCGGGATGCCGCGCGAATCGAATTTGAACAGGCCGCCGAAGAGCAGGCGGTCAATGTCACGATCGGCCGGGTTGTTCAAATCGAGAATGGGATTCAACCGTCCAAACGAACCGACCAGGCCTTCGGTGTAGATGCCCCCGCTTGCCGGCTGGGGCAAGATCGGAATCAGCGGATTCAGGGTTGGCTGTTGGGTGAGAAGCAGGATCCCTACCACGACCAGGGTAAGGATCACGACCAGGATTTGCCAGCGCAATTTTTTCATATCTTAAATTAACGAAGAAAGGCCTCTCCGGCGCGTTCGGCAACCAGCCGGTGATGGCCTTTCTCGTCGGAAAGTTCGATTAACCCCTGACGACGATCACGGTAGTGATCACCAGGATGAAGAACAGGGCGCTGAACAAGATCGTCACCCAAAACAGGGTCTTCTCGATGCCTCGCCGGGCGGTGAAAACGCCGCCGGTATCAGTGCCTGTCAGACCACCCAAGCCCGCGCCTTTGCTTTGCAGAATAATGCTGAACACCAAGGCGATTGACGTTATAATCAAACTCGCGTACAAGAACTGTTCCATTCAGAAGCCTCCTATGTAGATAGCCGCCAAATTATACCTTTGAAGCGGGAAAACCGTCAACCAAATGGAGAACCATGCACGAGCTGACCATCAACCTGCACATGCACACCACCTATTCGGACGGCAGCGGCACCCACGCGGACCTGGCGCGGGCCGCCATTAAATCCGGCCTGGATGCCATCCTGGTCAGCGACCACAACATCTGGGTGCAGGGCCTCGAAAGCTATCACCGCAACGGCAAACAGCGCGTCTTGCTCCTGGTCGGCGAGGAAGTTCACGATCAGGGCCGCGACCCGCAAAAGAACCACCTGCTCGTCTTCGGCGCGGAGCGCGAGTTAGCCACTCTTGCAGATGACCCTCAGGCGCTGATTGACGCTGTCCGCCAAGCTGGAGGCGTCTCCTTCATCGCCCATCCCGTGGACCCGGAGCTGCCCGCCTTCAACGAGACGGACATCTCCTGGGAAGACTGGCGGGTATCCGGATACACCGGCATCGAGCTTTGGAATGGCTTCAGCGAACTCAAGATGGTGATCAAAGACAAACTCGACGGCCTCTTCTACGCTTACTACCCTGAATTCATCGCGCGCGGGCCGCACCCAAAAGCCTTGCGCATTTGGGATAACCTGCTGACCTCCGGGCGGCGGGTCGTCGCGGTGGGCGGCTCGGATGCGCATGCCAGTAAAATGAGAATGGGACCGCTGCGTAAAACGATATTCCCCTATGAATTCCATTTCTCCACCGTCAACACACACCTGCTCGTCCCGCAGCCGTTGACCGGCGACCTGCTCGCCGACCGCAAGATGATCTACGCGGCGCTGGCGGCCGGTCACGCCTTCGTCGGCTACGATCTGCCGGCCCCCACGCGCGGCTTCCGCTTCTCCGCCCAGGGCAAAGAAAAATCTGCGTTGATGGGTGACGAGCTCCCAGCCGAGGGCGGCGTGACCCTGCAAGTCAAAGCGCCGAAGCGCGCCGATCTCCGCCTGCTCAAGGATGGCAAAGTGCTCAAGGCGGTCGAGGGCGAGTTAATCACCCACATCACGACCGAGCCGGGCGTATACCGGGTGGAGGCTTACCTGCGCTTCCTGGGACGCAAGCGCGGCTGGATCTTCAGCAACCCGATCTATGTGAGATAAACAAGAAAGATGCTCATACTTGACGAAACCCATTTTGGCGGCTACAATTTCGCCCGCTTCCGGCACAGGCCGGGAAATATCATACGAGAGCGAAGGTAACCCTGAACAGTAGTGACGACTTCCCTGGCCTAGCCCGCCAGGGCAGGCAGTCGTTCAGAACGGCTAAAGCCGTTACTACAGCAAGAGTGAGAGGCGCTCGAGGAAGGAAAGAATGGAAAATGTAGTTATCCAGGCAACCCACCGTACAGTGACCGGCAAACAGGTGCGCGCCCTGCGCCGCGCCGGTCAACTTCCGGGGGTGCTCTACGGGCGGCACATCGCGCCGACCCCGATCTCGATGGATGGGCGCGAGGCCTCGCGCACCCTCTCCCACCTGACATCCTCCAGCCTGGTGACAATTGACCTGGAGGGCAAGGAATACCCATCTCTGGTGCGCGAGAGCCAGCGGAATCCCATCAAGCGCAGCCTGGTGCACGTGGACTTCCAGGTCGTCTCGCTGACCGAGAAACTGCGCACGCACGTCAGCATCGAATTGACCGGCAGCGCGCCAGCCGTCAATGATTTCAACGCGGTGCTCGTCACCAGCCTGGACGAACTCGAGGTCGAATGCTTCCCTCAAGACCTGCCCGCACGCATCACAGTGGATATTTCCAGCCTGGCAAACGTTGGCGATGGCATCCACGTCCGCGACATCGTCCTTTCGGATAAAGTCAAGATCCTGAGCGACCTGGAAGAGATGGTCGTGGTGGCGACGGCCGCCAGAGCCGAGGAAGTGGAAGAGGTCGTAGCGGAAGCCGTGGCTGGCGAGGTAGTGACCGAACCGGAGGTGATCGAGAAGGGCAAGAAGGAAGAGGAAGTTCCCGAAGAGGGCGAGAAGAAGTAATTCCCATTTAGCCCCCACCCGCCCCCCTCTGTCCCCCCATTTTCGCGCAGTTCAGCGAAAATGGGGGGATGAAAGGGGGGCGAACGGGGGAGGGGTTTTTTATAATAGCTCCAGCACTTTCAGAAAATCTTGCGTCATCCTGGCGCTGGCCCCCCAAAGGATTTCGCCATCATACGGATGATAGCTGATGACCGGGAAAGAGCGCGGCGCGCCATCCACCTGCACTTGCGCACCTGCAAGTGGCGGGAAGTTATGTTCTTCCCAGTTTACAGGCTGCGCAAGCCAGAGAAGAGGGATCGAAAAGACGCGCTCCACCTCGACGGCCGAGAGGCGGAAATCATACGGCCATGGGATGATCCCTATCACTGGTGTAACCCGAAAACAGGTGATGGTTACCATCTCTTTCAAGCGACCCAGCAGGCGCACATCGCCTGGGTCTAGCCCAATCTCCTCGTAAGCCTCACGCAGAGCGGTTTGCTCCGGGGTGGCATCCTGAACATCGCACGCGCCGCCGGGGAAGGAAACCTGTCCTTTGTGCTGCTCGACATCGTTCGTGCGGCGGGTAAAGAGCAGGCGCCACTCATCTTCGCGCCAGGCAAGCGGCATCAGAACCGCCGCGCAGGTGAGCGCTTCATTCCCCAATAACGCTGCGTAGCCATCCGTGGAGGCGACCACGCCGGGCTGGTAAACCTTACGCAAGCAGGATGCGATGTAATGTTCGGTAAGGATCTGCGCCATAGAGTTTATTTACCGCGAAGAGGCGAAGAACGCGAAGCGCTTTAGAGCCTATCCGAAAAACCTCCGGAGCGCGGACTTTAGTCCGCAAGCAGTCCGCAAGGCAAGCAGACTAAAGTCTGCACTCCGTCATTCGGATAGGCTCTTAGTCTTCGCGAAGGTTGATATCCTTTGCGCTCTTTGCGGCTTCGTGGTTAACTCTCCCCTCTCACCGCGCTGCCGCAATAGGGACACTCGGCCGTGACCTCGTCCACCCACTCGACCTCGTCCGCGCGGATGGGGCCTCCGCAGCCGGGACAGGTGGTTGGCAAAACGGGTCTGGGCTTCTCGCCGGGAGCGGTTTGAGAACCAAAATCACTTACAGGCAAAGGCGGGAGAGTCGCTTTGAGATAATCCGAAATTTCCTGCGCTTTCTGGGTCAGACCGCGCTCGGTGAGGAAGGCAACCGTTAGTTGACCCGTGCGATGCAACACCGGCCATTGCTGGCGCGCGGCGAGAAGAGCCAGCCCATGCCGGATGTGCCCCATGCCTGCAGCTATTTGTCCAATCAGGAGGCGCGCCCGGCCAGCTTGCAGGTACAGGTGAGGGGCGCGCGGGCCGCCGCGTCCCTCCGCGCCGCGCGCCAGTCCCTCGAAGGCGACCGCTGCGCCGTTGTAGTCGCCGGTAGCCATCAACTCGTTGGCGCGCTGCAGGGCGGGGGGAATATCCGGTGCAAACGCCCTTCGTAAAGGTCGAGCGAAACCGCGTCGTCGAAACATAAGAGCCTCCTATGGATTGTACTTTTTGCTTTCTTCGCCAGGCAGCGCAATTTTCTAAAAACCCGTTGAGCCAGGGGTTTATCCAGCCTCGCCAGATCCGCTTTTGCCTCGGCGGTATATTGCAAATAGCGCATGGATTTACCCCAACCCAAGATCCTTGGCAACCTCTTCAGCAGAATAGACTACGCCACCCTTCTCGCACCGCTTTGAGAGAACGTTCCAGGGCGGTTTTCATGCCCTGGCGCAATTCGAGACCTCTATCCGGGCCTGTCAGAAATTCGGCTAATGCCATTTCAACAGTCTCACGTATCAAGAGTTTCAATTCATCTACAGTCAGGTCAGAGACATTCGTGCCTAACACTTCGACCTCCTCCAACAACTCCTTGACGCGTTCGTCCTCGCCCGGCTCGATGCGCCGCCCGAAAATCAAGAACCCCGTGTGCGCCACCGTCCTATCCGTGGGGCACAAGCAAAATCTTGTTATTCTAATCCCAGCCGTTGTCGCACGAACATTCGCACCCTCTGTGCGGCTTCGAAAGCAGATTGCGCCTCACCCTTTTCAGCAATCAGGCCAGGATAGCGAAACTCGACAGCATAATCTTCCAACACATCCAGGTCTGGCAGCAGAAATTGGCAGGTAGGGTCCACTTTTGTTACCAACGTGAGCAATTCTGCCAGATGATGTATTTTTGGTATCCTTTGATCGTACTCTTGCAAGATGGCCTTTAGATATTTTTCGGCGCACTGCTGGGCATGGAAACAGACCGCGTCGTAGTTGGGCATTTTACGGGTGCGTAGTTCGCGCCCGGCGACGTGTAAATCCCCCTCGGCTTTCTCCACCCACTCAAGTGTCAGCGGATTCATGCAGCACCTTGCCGGTTTCGATAACTTCCCGCAGAAATGAATCGCCCCACTCGAGCCGCTGGCGCAGTCGTTCCGGTGAATAAACGACCAGATCCAATCCGAACATCACATTGAGATGGCGGCGGATTGCCAAGGATTGTTTTCTCTCGCCCTTCGGCGCATCCATCACCACCAGTAAATCCACATCACTTTCGGGTCGCGGGTTGCCGCGCGCATATGAGCCGAACATGATGATCTTCTGCGGGCAGAATTCCTGCACGATGCGCCGCACAACATCATCAATCGCCTTTTTAGGGATGCGTTTGCGCTCGTAGATTGAGGGAACATAAACTGTTGCCATGGCAATCATTTCTCAAAATGATTATACAACAACCAGCACTTGAATGTAGTTTTTTTGTTAATTCTCTTCTGCCCCTGCCTCTTCCAGTAATTCCCGGCTTCTCTCATCCCCGCCCAGCTCGATGCGCCGCCCGAAAATCAAGAAGCCGGTGTGCGCCACCATCCTATCCGTGGGACGCAGGCGGGTCGGCTCGGGCTTGTAATAGCGCAGCAAGATCTCGCAAACTTCGATGAAGGCAAAACGCCCTTGCCGCAGGGCTTGCAGCAATTGCACTACCTGGTTGAAGGTAGGTACCAGTCCGCAGAAAAAGCCGCCCGGTTTGAGAGCGGCGCGGACTTGGGCGACGTAATCATAAGGATTGGGGACATCCAGGAAAAAGGCGTCTGCGTCGGTTTCGTCCAGGCCTTCGCCAATGTCGCGCAACTTGAATTCCACGCGGCCATCCAGGCCCAGCCGTTCCAGGTTCTTGCGCGCCAGGTTTTGCATATCCGGGCGGACTTCGTAGGAGACGACCTGTCCCTGCGCGCCGACGGCGTAGGCCAGGGCGATGGTCATCGAGCCGGAGCCGGTGCCGGCCTCCATCACGCGTTGGCCGGGGCCGATGCTCATGCTGGTCAGGATGAAGCCTATGTCCTTGGGGTACATGATCTGCGTATTGCGCTTCAGGTCGAGCAGCAGATCGGCCAGCGACGGTTGCAGCATGAAGAACGGGCTGCCCTGATGGCTGAAAACCTGGCTGCCCCACGGCTTGCCGATCAGTTCATCGTGATTCAAAATGCCGCGGTGCGTGTGGAACGTCCCGCCGGGAATTAGAGGAAAGATGAAATGCTTGTGCCGCAAGCCGACCAGCAGGGCCAGGTCGCCGGGCTGGGCGTGGGTGGTAGTCAGATTCCAGGGCATGATAACGTTTCCAGGTTTGCAGGTTTGCAGGTTTACACGTTGACACATCGAGTGTTCAAACTTGTCAACGTGCTAACGTGTAAACCTGACAACGGTTCAAGGTTTCAGATATTTCGCGAAAAAATCAGTGATGGCGTTGTAGCACGCCACGCGGTTCTCGTATTTCAACACGTCGTGGCCTTCGTTTTCGAAGATCAGCAGCTCGATCGCCTTGCCTTTCTTCTTCAGGTCGGCCACCAGTTCCTCGGACTCTTTTGCCACTACGCGCGGGTCATTGCGGCCCTGGATCACCAGCATCGGGCAGGCCAGGTTATCCAGGTAGGTTTTGGGCGAGCGCTCGGCCAGGAAGGCGCGGCCATCGGGGGTTTCGGGGTCGCCGAGAGCGATCTTGAAGTACGGCTTCCACGTCTCCGGGATGCGTTCGCAGAAGGTGTTCAGGTCGTAGGGACCGAACATGTCGCAGGCAGCCGACCATAGGTCCGCGTGGCGACCGGCCTGGGTCAGCGTCATGTATCCGCCGTATGACCTTCCCACCACCGCGGCGCGTTTCACGTCCAGACGTTTATCCTTCAGCAAGACCTTGGTCATGGCGTGGACGTGGTCGAGGCGATCCTGTCCACCCCAATCCTTATCTACCTGCTTGGTGTAATCCAGGCCATAGCCGGTGCTGCCGCGCACGTTCGGGACGAAGACAGCGAAACCGCGCAGGGTCAGGAACTGGATGAGCGGCATGGAGAACCAGGAGAAATCCGGGCGCTCCTGCGACTGCGGCCCGCCGTGGATGTAGTAGACCAGCGGCCGCGGCCCCGTGAAGCCGAGCGACCCGGCAGGCAGGTACAGACGGGCCGAGACGCGCCTCCCATCGTAGGAGGTGAACGAGGCATCCTCGCCCGGCGCAAGCTGCTCTTCGGGGATGCCGAGGATTTTTTCGTCGGTGTGCATGACGATCAGGTCGCGCTGTTTGCCCTCGAGGGTGTATATCTGCGTTGGTGAGGTCGCCGTGGAGTAAGAAAGGATGAAGCGGTCGCTGATTTTGTCATAATGGAAGCTGTGCGGCCCGATAACGCCGTTGGAAAGGTCGCCGTCGCCGATCAAAACGTGACGCAGGCTCATCAGGCGCTTGTCTTCGTTGAAGACGCCCTCGTAAAGCCAGTCGCAGCCGTCAATGTTGAAAGCGACGACGTAGCGCGTTCCCTTCAGGTACGCCACGCCTTTCATCTCGCCGACGCCAGCATGGAGGACGCCTTCCAGTTTCACCGGCTGGATCTCGCAAGGCCTGGATAGGTCGAGGTAGCCCAGGCTGTACTTGTCGTCGAAGACGGCGCTGCCGACCAACAATCCCTTACCGCTGGGGGCAAATTCTGTCGAGATGAGGCCGTTCAGCGGGACGACCTCGCCGGGCTGGCGCTGATCCAGTGGTTTGCCGTAGAGCACTTTTCTCTGACCGTTTTCCAGTCCATACAGGATGCCATCCCCGACCGTGTAACCGTCCGCGAAAAGGACCTGGCTGTGGTTTTCGTTGTGACAGGCGGGATACGCGCCATATTCGGATTCGGCCAGCTTTTCGAGCCTGTTCGTCCGCAAGTCGCCGCGGTAAGTCTCCTGAATGGGCTTCTCACGCGATTCGGCGCTTACGTAGATCAGGCTCCGCTCCGGGTCGCAATCCGCCAAGTGGACGCGGTATTTCGCCAGGAAATTGGCGAAGGCGGGTTCAGGGAAACCACCCTGGATGGGAATGATCATCGGCTGGTAATTCTCGTCGCCATCCCGGTCAATCATCACCAGGATCTTTTCCACTTCCGGGAAAACGTAGTACGAGTAGCCGCCGATCAGATCCGGGTTTTGCAGGGCAATATTTGGCGGAAGCAGCGGCTCCGGCACGCTCCCGCCATAGTTCATGGCATACAGGCTGAGATGGCCGGAAAGGTTGCTATAGAAGTAAATCCGCTCGCCCACCAACTGCGGGACGAGGAAGAGACGAGCCGAGAGGAAAGATTCGATGCGAGGGGACATAGGATTATCCTGTTTCGGTGAATGGATTTCGAACGCGGACGCTTTCGTACACGTGACCATCGGCGAGGTCTTCGGTCCAAAGAATGGCGCAGCCCAATTGCGAGGCGCTGTTGACGATCAGAGCGTCCCAAATGGAGATTCCGTAACGTTGTTGGATGCTGATAGAATTCAGAACATCTCGGACGTTCGGAGTGTGAATCTTCCACACCGTGTAAGACGAAATCACTTGCGAGGCAGCATCGGAACTCAAAGGTTGTTTTATTTTCGCCGTGACCGTTGCATAGAATTCTTGAAAAACCTGAACGCTCATACAGCCATTCTTCGTCTCCCATAAATCTTCCAACAATCGTTTAGCCAACTGGCGCTTTGTCCCTCCAGAAACATCATTTGCGTAAACCAAGACGTTGCTATCCACGAATTGAAATTCATCCTCGATCATGCAATTCCTCCCGTGTCCACGTTATCTTCCCTTTTGTGCCCATATCAAACCCCTTCTCCATAAGAGCCAGGCTGCGCTGTTTGGCAGCCTCATAATTCTCATCCTGAGTCGTCATCTCCACAATAAAATTTGTCAACAATTTAGATAACGATGTGCGATGTTGAGTTGCCATCATTTTTGCGCGATGAAGGGCTTCTTTGGGGATCGCGAGCGTAACGTTTTGTGTTTCCATAAGCGCCTCCGAAGTATATGCCTCCAGAAATTGAAACTCACTTGCGGGCATGGAGCTCCTCCCGCGTCCAGAAAATTTTTCCGTGCGTCCCTAAATCATATTTTCCCAGCCGCTGCAGGTTGCGGCGCATGGCTTCTTCATATTCCTTCTGGCGGGAAACGTCTTGTTCCAGCAGGTTGATAATATAACGGGAAAGGGACAACTTTCTCTTCGTGGCAAGGAGCTTCAAGTCATACAGAATTTCCTTGGGAATGGCAAAAGTAACATTTTGGGTTTCCATCTCGCGCCTCTACTCAGATTGTATCGCGTATTTACGTGAAGTACAATTACAGGTTCGCCCTCCCCAAAACCGCCCTTTTGGCTTACAATACAGCCCGTTCAAGCCGCCCCGCGGCTTGCCTTCCGCCCCCGGCTCGCCCACGGCGATGACCGGGAGCATATCCCGAGGAAAGGAGGTCCCCTATGCACAAGTATGAGCTGGTTTGCATCATCCACCCCGACCTGGACGAGACCGCTTTTAACGGCGCGATTGACAAGGTGAAGGGCTGGATCAGCGACGCCGGCGGCAGCGTTGACAAACTGGACGTGTGGGGCCGCAGGCGTCTGGCTTACACCGTCCGCAAGCAACGCGAAGGGCAGTACGTCTTGCTGAACGTCAGCCTGCCCCCGTCCGCGACCGCAGGCTTGGATCAAAATTTACGTTTCCTGGAGCCTGTTATCCGTTACATGATCACCTCAGTTGAGTGACCTGTGTCAATTCGTTGTCACGGCTTTGGACTTTAGATAGGAGTATCTTATGAGCCGAGGCTTGAATAAAGTCATGATTATCGGGAACCTGGGACGCGAGCCGGAAATGCGTTACACCCCATCCGGCCGACCCGTGACCACCTTTACGGTTGCCACCAGCCGTTCGTGGAACACCGCCGCCGGCGAGCACCACACCGAAACCGAATGGTTCAACGTCGTCAGCTGGGGCAACCTGGCCGAGACCTGCAAACAGTACCTGACCAAGGGCAAGCAAGTCTACATCGAAGGACGCCTGCAAACCCGACGCTGGGAAGATAAAGAAGGCGTCAAGCACACCACGGTCGAGATCGTCGCCTCCGAGATGATGATGCTCGGCGAGCGGCGGGAAGCCAATCACGGTGAGGAGACTGGCGCCGCCGCAGAAACCGAGCGCCAGGCCGAAGAGGACGAATTTCCCTTCTAATGGTAGCTTGTACTGCAAGCTACCATAATTTGGAGTAATAATCTATGGATCACCAATACGATAATGGTAGCCATACTTCGGGCTACCATAATGGGACGGAGCAGTCATCCGGACGCCGCTACTACGTCCGTCCGAAGTTTTGCCAGTTCTGCGTCGATAAACACCTGGCGATAGATTACAAGCAAGCCGACATCTTGCGCCGCTTTGTCACCGAAGAGGGCAAGATCCGTCCCCGCCGCCAGACCGGCACCTGCGCGAAACATCAGCGCGCCCTGGCAGGGGCCATCAAGCGCGCCCGACACATCGCCCTGTTACCTTTTTCCGGCAAAAGCTTCGAAGAAGACCGGTAAGAGGAAATCATGGCAAAGACCAAGGCCGCAAAAGTAATCAGTAAGAAGCATCTGGCCCGCATGGAGCGCGAACGCCGGCAGACCATGCTCATCACCTACATAGCCATCGCGATCGTCGTCGCCGTGGTTGGGATGATCGGTTATGGCATCCTGGATCAGAGCGTGCTCCAGGCCACAAAGCCGGTCGCCAGGGTCGGGGAGGATGTCATCACCACGCGCGAGTTCCAAATGCGCGTCCGCCTGGCCCGTCAGCAGTACATCAACCAATATATTCAGTATATACAGTTCGCCCAGATGTTTGGAATGGATCCGACCTCTGACCCGACGATATCCCAGTATTTGACCCAGATCCAAACAACGCTGGACAATTCTGCGCAAATGGGCAGCGACACGCTCGACCAGCTCGTGGATGAGCTGCTGATCCGGCAATATGCGCAAAAGAACGGCATCGTGGTCTCGCCCGAGGAACTTGATCAGACCATCCAGTCCGATTTCAATTTCTTCCCGAACGGTACACCCACCCCAACCATCACGCCAATGACCATCGTCTACCCGACACTATCCGCGACTCAACTGGCCTTAGTGACGATCACCCCGACCCCCAGCCCGTTCCCGACCTTCACACCGTCCCCCACGCCGACCCCTGACCTGTCCGCCACGCCGACCACAGCGCCTACTATCACACCGACTGCCACGCCATATACACTGGAGGGTTTTCAGAGCGATTTCAAAACGGCAGCGGAGAGCTATACCAACCTCGGCCTTACCGAAGCGGATATTCGCAAGATTTTCTTCGAGGACCGGCTATACCGTCTAAAAGTGTATGAAATCATCACCAAAGACGTGCCCCACGAACAGGATCAGGTTTGGGCGCGGCACATCCTGGTGGCCGACGAGGCAACCGCGAAAACCGTCCACACCCTGTTGCTTGCCGGAGGCGATTTCAACACGCTCGCCGCGGCCTATTCGATTGATACTGGCACAAAGGATGTCGGCGGTGATTTAAGCTGGTTCGGTCCCGGCAAAATGGTCGCCGAGTTCGAGAACGAAGCCTTCAAACTGCCGGTAGGCGCGATCAGCCAACCTGTCCAGAGTTCCTTCGGCTGGCACATCATCCAGGTGCTCGGCCACGAGGTCCGCCCGTTGACAGAGGCGGATTACAAGCAAGTGACTGACGCCAAATTCCAGGAATGGCTGACAGAAGCGCGCAACGCGGCCACAGTCAAGATTTACGATAACTATCTTACCAAAGTACCCACTGACCCGACGCTTGCGGACGCACTGGCGGCGATACAACAATAACGAATTCACGGCATGGTTTCCGTCAATCTCCGGCGGGCGCGGATGTCAGCAGGCGGTTTAGTTCGAGCTCGGCCTGCGCCGGGGTGATGGACAGGGCAAAGCCCCACTCACCGAGCAGCGCGTTCTGCGCCCTTCTCATGAGCGCCTGGTCGTTTTCGTTCAGCGGACGAACC
>MNXK01000188.1 GCA_001872165.1 Anaerolineae bacterium CG2_30_58_95 | reverse complement strand
GCGGCGCGGCGACCTGTGCCTGGTTACACCCTACAGTCCCAATGCCGGGTTCTCCGTCGGCGCGGCGATGGGACGCAATCGTCTCATCTACGCGTTGGCCGATTATGCCATCGTCGTCGCCTCGGACGCCAAAACGGGAGGCACCTGGGCGGGAGCAACCGAAACGCTCAAGCACGGCTGGGTGCCTGTGTTCGTGCTGGAGCATGATGCCATGCCAGAGGGAAATAGATTGCTGTTGCAAAAAGGCGCGCTGGCGTTTCCACATCCGTTCAAGGAAGCGCCGGTCAAGTTGGCGGGATGGTTGCAGGAGAAAGCGAAGAACCTGCCTCCGCAACCGAACCAACCGAGCTTGTTCTAATCCCCACTTACCTTTTAGCTTTTGGCGTGATCGTAATACCTATCGGCGCGTTGCCTGGGTAGCGCGCGAGTTTTTTCGTCCGCTCCTGCTGGTAGGCTTTCATCTCTTGCGCCAGCGGGTCATTTCCGATGATTTCCAAGTGGGTCAATGAGCAGATAACAGGATTAGCCTCCCCTCCTTTTGGGGTGATGTCGCAGGCAATCCCCGCTTCGTTTCCCATGTAGAGTACCATGTGAATCTCCAACGGCTTATAGCGGTCTACGTTTATGCCCTGCCTGCGCAACCTTATTACCAGCGCGCTGCTGGGGCGGACGATGATGGGCAGGTGTTCCTTCATCTTTTCGCTGAGTTTCAGCGCTTCGTCAATGTTGTCAACAAAAAGAGTTGGTTCTGAAGGCTCAAGCTTTGGAGAAGATAATTCCTGTGCGGTTTCGTTGGGAAGCCATCCGCCAATTCTCTCGAAGGTAAGGTATTCCTTGAAACCGTGCAAATTGGCAAGTGCTTCTGGCGGCAAAGGGGGTTTGGTAAATCCCTCTTTCCAATAAGCGCGTTCGGTGGTGCCCATCACCAGATAATCATTGCCAACCACTTCAGGCGCACGTTCGGAAAACAAGCGGCGCAAATGCCCTTCGATTTCATCTTTATGGGCAATCAAGATGTCGCATTTGGGACAGTAGCGACAAGTGTAGTTCAGGTTGATCGGATAGTGCGGATCAACGTGTATCATCAGGGGCACTTTCTTTTGCGCGGTTTTTTCTTCGCATTGCGGACAGCGAGAAAAACGAGCGTCGCTATACGGGTTGAGGAAGAATTTATAGCGGGCAGGAAGTTCGCCAAAGGAGGGGGATTTTTTGGACATGGTTTTCCTGCAACTCTTTATTATTTTGCCATTCTTGCCCTTGAAGCAAATTGGCGCAGACCCAAATTGGCGTCTTCGATATCGAAGAATTCGGGATCAAAATCTTCGCCGACCCATTCCAGCATTTCTTCGTGTTCGGGATGCTTTGGGTTGGAGATGACCTCCAGGAATTCCTCATAACCCCACACGCCGCCCACATCTTCGGGCGGGCAGGCGCGTTTGCCCTCCAAACAAATAGGATATTGCGCGCCCTTTTGAATGGGCAGGATGGCTTCGACGAGAATGATGTGTTCCCAACTATCGCCGAAGTCGTATTCGTAGATGAACTTGAATCCCTTGCGCCTGACAAACTGATTCAGGCGGTAGCGCTTTTCATTTTTCATATCGCCCATTTCATCGTCTTCGGGGTCGCCGTAATATTCATCGTCAATGATGAACTGGTGCAGGTGATAGCCCTCCCAGCCCATGACGATTTGCAGGATGGTGTGTAGTTGATGCAATGAGATTGAATCTGGAACCAGAATTCTGCGCCAGATGGGAGGCTTGGAATCGTTCAACGTGATTTTGAGTTGGTAGATGGATGTGGGAGTGGGCATGGGATTCTCCTTTATGCGGAATCGAAAGTCTCCAGACTTTCGCTTGTCAAACGTCAGGAGACGTTTGAGTCCATATCGCGCCGTTCACGTTCAGGAAGATGAGCCGCGTCTTTGCCTGGAACCCGAGTTGGGTTGCGATTGCCTCGGCGTAGCGCGCCACCTGAAGGTCGTACCGTTCGCGGCTGATAATTGACCGCGCTTCCTCGTCCGAGCGGACTTCGTCGGTTTTGAAGTCAATGATAAACCAACCTTCGGGAGTACGATAGAGCAAGTCAATCACGCCGCGTCCTTCCGGCAAATCATAGCGGACTTCGTGATGGCGTTCGGCAGTGTCGAGTTCGGCAAAGAGGGGATGGGCGCGCAGGCGTTCCAGCAGGAGGCGGGACTCTTGAACGGCGGCGTGGATTTCTGCTGGGTCAGTGAGTCCCGATTCGATGGCGAAGGGGCGCAGGAAGGCATCGAAGCCGTCATCGGGGAAGCCCCGCTGTACTTCGGCGGGGAAACGCCAGCGGTGCAGACACTCGTGGACGAGTTTGCCCACCACCCAGGCGGGAGCGCGCGGTCTGCGTGCAGTGGAGACGACGCGCCAGATGCGCTGGGGCGGGTCAGCTTCGCGGGCGCGGGTTTTTTCGTCGGCGGCGGGGATGGATGGAGCGAGGGGCTCGAGCAGATCAACCTTCACCCCCAATCCCTTCGCGAAGTACCCCTGTGGGGCTTCCGCGGGGAGAGGGGAGTCTGTCGAAACGGGAGCAGGCTGAGGGGCGTCTGGTGTGGTCGCTGTCGAAACGGGATAAAGCATGAGGGAGATTCCGCCCAGTTTGGCGGGGAAAGCCCGGGGCGTGGACATTTCCCCATCCATTTTGATCTCATCCAGCCCCACGACTGCGCCGAAACGTTCCAGCCAGCCGTTGAGGGTGAGCGAGCCGTCTTTCTTGGGTTTAACGTGACCGCTGATGAGCAGTTTCTCTTTGGCACGCGTGGCAGCCACGTAGAGCAGGCGGCGGTCTTCGGCGTCGTCGAGTTCATCTGCGAGACGAGATGAAAGTTGCCAGGCGGCCGGGTGGAAGTCGCCGTCTTTCAGGTCGAGCAGGAGGCCAAGTTCGGGATGGAGCAGGGTTTTGCCCGCGCCGCCGCGATGCTCGTAGGCGGCGTCGGCGATGACGGTGAGGGGAAATTCGAGGCCCTTGGCTTTGTGGACGGTCATCAGTTGGACGGCGCCCCCTGAACGTGTCGCATCGTCCGCGGAGGAGGAAGGATCGGCGGGGGCTTCGCCCTCGCGCAGGCCAACATCCCGCAGGGTCTGAACGTAGGCCAGGAAGTCGGTCAGGCTGACGAGGCGCGAGCGGTGGGCGTCGGCAAGCAATTTTTCGACGTTGCGGATCATGCGCGCCCCGCCGGGGAGGCTGGCGACGCGAAGCGTGGCACGGTAGCCGGTCAGGTCGAGCAGGCGTTTGAGGACGGCGGCGGCGGGAGCGCGAGAAGACAAATCGTGAAGTTCGGTGAGGATGGTGAAAGGATGAAGGCTTGCCCTGAGCCGCCGCGCTGAGCTTGTCGAAGCGGAAGCCGAAGGGATGAAAGATGAAGGATGAAGAGGGGAGTCGGAAGGATGAATGGGCGAGGCACGGAGACTGTCTATGAGTTTGGCGGGAGAGGTTGATTGGTTGGGGAAGCGGAGGCGGTAGATGTCGGCGTCGGAGAGGGCAAAGGCGGGGGAGCGCAGCAGGCCAGCCAGGGCAAGGTCGTCGCTGGGGTCGGCGATGGCAGCCAGCGCATTGAGCAGGTCGCGGATCTCGGGGCGGTCATAAAATCCGCGCCCGGCGACGGTGACGAAGGGAATGGCGGCCCCTTCGAGGGCGGTCTCGTAGGCAGCGAAGGCGGTGGAGGAGCGAAAGAGTAGCGCCATCTCACCCCAACCGAAGCCTTCGGTTTCATACAGTCGGCGTAAGCGGCGGGAGAGGGCGGTCGCGGCGGCGAGGCGGCCTTCTTCGGCGTTTTCGCCCAGGCCGAGGTGGAATTCGACGTAGGGCGGCTGGATGTTTTCGCGGGCGGGCATTTGGCGGTAGGCGCGCAAAGGGGCGAAGGGAACCGCGTAGGGGCGGGCAGGGTCGTCGCTTTCGCCGAGGATGGGGGCGAGCAGAGAATTTAGCGTTTCGAGGAGAGGCTTGTGGGCGCGGAAGGTCAGATCGAGGTCGAGAGAGAGACCGCCGGAGGATTGGATCTCGGATTGGACGCGGCGGAAGACGGTGACATCGGCGGAGCGAAATTTATATATGGATTGTTTCGAGTCACCCACGACGAAGAGGTCAACTTTCGATTGTGGGGTGTTGCTTTCGGTGACCGTCGGGATAAATCCCTGCCGCAGTTCGTGGAAGTCCGCTGAAGCGGACACGGGCGCGTCAACCCGAAGGGTTTCAATTTTCTGAGAAGGCGGCTTCAGCCTCGACGCTTTCGGGTTGAAGCCCGTCAATGCGTAAACAATCTGCCGCTGGCGGTCGTTGGTATCCTGGAATTCGTCCACGAGCACGGCGCGGAGTTCGGATTGCAGTTGGGCGCGGACTTCTGGATGCCCGGCCAGCAGGCGGGCGGTGAGGCCTTCGAGGTCGTCGAAGTCGAGGCCGCCGCGCTCGTCTTTGCGGTGTCCGTATTCGCGCAAGGTCTGATCGAAGAGGCGATGGAGGGCGGGCAGGTGCGCGGCGACTTGTTCATCGAGGGCGAAACGCGCTTTTTCGGCGAGAAATTTGAGATGCTCGTCATAGATGTCTTTCAGTGCGGCCATTTCCTCGCGGACAGCATTCAGGTCAGACTCATCCCAGGCGTTTTTTTTGCCGCCGCGTGTGTCTATGGATTTACGCAGGGCGGCAAGGGCAGAAAGGACAGCATCCCAGTTTTGGGCGGCGCGGGCAGATTGGATTTCGTCCCAGCGGACAAGCACGGCGCGGCGGGCGAGTTCGAGTTTGTCGTCGGGGGAGGAGGAATGACGAGAGGCGAGATCGGCGAGGGCGTCTTGCCAGGACCTCACCCCTTCGGCTCCGCTCAGGGCAGGCCCCTGCCCCTTCGCGAAGCACCCCTGTGGGGCTCCTAAAAGGAGAGGGGAGTCGAGGTACGTGGTGAGGTGGGAGGCGAGCGCGGAGGAAAATCTTTCTTTACGCGGGTGTAACAGATTCTCACGGATTTTTTCTTTTTCTTTTCCGTGCGAATCCGTGACATCGTACCCGAAGGGTAAACCCGTGTCGTCCGTGTACAAAGATGGAACATCCAACCTTCGACTCAACAATGCCTTGAGAATCTCGCGTAGTTCGTTTTCTTTGAACGGCTCGAACAGCGCGGCGGATTGTTCATCGGCGGCGGCCCAGGCCAGGGCGGAGTCAATCGCTTCGGCTTGCAGGGCGGCGGCGAGGCCTTCCTCCAGAACGTCAAAGGCCGGGTCGAGTCCGGCCTCGGCGGGATGGGCGCGCAGGATTTCAGCGCACAGGCCGTGGATGGTGCCGATGCGGGCGAAATCAAAGGATGAAGGATGAAGGATGAATGATGAAGGATGAAGGATGAATGATGAAGGATGAAATTGGGTAGCATCGGCGAAAACACGCACTAGAGCATTGCGAATTTTGGAGCGCATTTCACGCGCGGCTTTTTCGGTGAAGGTGATGGCGAGGATCGAGCGCAGCGGGTAGCCCTCTTCCAGCAGGTGCAGGTAGCGTCCCACCAGTGAAAGCGTCTTGCCAGACCCAGCCCCGGCGGTGACGGCGATGGCGGGATTCGGGTCGCTGGCGGCCTGTTCCTGGCGGCCTTTGAAAGAGAATTGGGAGAGGAGGAACATCAATAACCTCTCTTATATTTCCAACATAAATTAACCGCAGGGCAATAACTCGGACAACCATCCTCAGGTGCTTTCGGCTCGAAATGCCCCGCACGGATTCCCACGACGTGCGCGCCGATATGTTTAATCGCCGTCTCGAACGCGCCATTCACTCCGCCCTCGAACTTTTCCAATTTCAAACTGCTGGGTTTGGCCTGCTGGATGTGCCAATAGAAACCACTCGAAACCTCGCCCAGTCCCAACGCGTCGCGCGCCGCCAGGGCGTAGATCGGCAGTTGCAGCCTGCGCCCCTCTTTCAGGTGACTGGCCGAAATCGCCGCCCCGCCTGCCTTGTAATCAATCACGCGCAACGAGCCATCCGGCGCGGCGTCCAAGCGGTCAATGTAGCCGTGCAGATGCACCTCGCCTGCCGACGTTTTCAACACCAGCGACGGCTCGCCCATCCCAAAGCGCGCCTCCAGATAGCGCGGTGTATACCCTCGCGAGGCCTCCGCCAGCGCGGTGATGGTCTCGCGCAGACGCCGCTCCAGTTCACGCTGCTGCCGCTCCCACAGCGGCGTCGGGCGAAAGCCGTACTCTTGCGGCGCAGACGCAAACACGGCACGCGCCTTCTCCGGCAAAATCGCCAGGCAGGTCTCCAAATCCGTCGCGGCGCGATACACATCTTCCAAAATCTTGTGCAGCATCGAGCCAAGAATCCGCACGTCGAACCCCTCTTCAGGCGGCGTGCGCGGCTGCAGGCCCAATCCATACGCGATGAAAAACTCGAACGGGCAAGTCCCGTAACTTTCCAACCGGCTGGCGCTCCAGCCATGTTCCGGCCCAAAGCGGGCAGTCAAGTCTCCAGCCAGTTCCGAAACATCCCCCTCGAATTTTCCTTCCGCATGGGAGTACAAACGAGCCTTCAGCGCCTCGACGCCATTTTTTATGTGGATGTCGAACTCCCGGGCCGCTTCCCGCCACTCGACGGGAGAGGCCGCCTCGGCCGGCTCCAGGCCATCTTCGGGACGCACGCGGACCGTTGGCCTGTTCCCGTTTAGACGGCGAATCTCATCCCAGAACGGGGAAGGTTCCCAGGGTTGGCCGTCCTGCGCGAGATAGGGGCGGGTGAGCAGGAGTTTCTGGCGGGCGCGGGTGACGGCCTGGTAAAGGAACGTCGCCTCGTCGCCGTGCAGACGGGTTTTGAGCGGCAGGCCGCGTTCTCTGAGCATGGTGCGGTCGCTTTCGCGCAAAAAGACATCCTCGCGTTCCTGGCGTGGAAACTCGCCCTCGGATAATCCCATCAGAGCCACAGCCTGGAACGACAGCCCGCGCGCCTCCAGCACCGAGGCCGCCGGCACGCCCGCCTCGACCTTGACGAAGTATGTCGCTGTCTCCACCGCCCCGCGCAAGTCGGCGTAGAAAGCAGCATAGTCGAGCGCGCCAGTATTCAGTGCGGATTCCGCCAGCACCAGGCCGCGCAGCACATCCTTGAAGGCGCGCAGGGCTTCCACGTCGCGCCCGGCGGTGGATGGATTGGCGCGGGCGCAGACGACGACGTTCATCCCGCCTCCCTCGTTCCCCTCATTTTGAAAGCGCAAAAATGGGGAGGAAAAAGGGTCATCCCCAATCAAGGTTTCGATAAAGGCCACATACTGACGCACAGTGGCGGTGGATGGCGGGGTGATGGCGTCAACGAAAGACTCGAATTTCTCCCTTACCCCCTCACCCTGACCCTCTCCCGGCGAAAGGGGGGACTCATCCTCCTCCAACTCATCCCCCGTCTTCTGGCGTTTTTCCCACAAATCAAAGGCTTCGCGCCACTGCTCCAGCCCGCCGGTCACACGCCCCTGGCGGGAGATTTCGTCGAGCTGGGCGGCGTGGGCGGGAGTGATGGCTTGTCCTATCCAATCGAAGTATGGGCTGCGCCAGGCGTCCAGCAGCGGGCGGCGCGGCCAATCGGAGGCGGGCAGGGACAAGAGCGAGAGCAGCGCGGCGACGGCGGGATTCTCTGCCAGCGGCTGTCCGCCCACCACGTTCAGCGGGATGCCAAACTCGGCGGCGGTTTCCTCGAGAAAAGGGCGGTAGGGTTCCAGGTCGCGCGCCAGAATAGCCACATCGTTCAACGACAGGCCATCGCGCACGATGCGGGCTTTCAGCCAGCGTAGGGCGGCGCGGGCCTCGACGGAGCGCGTTTGGGCCTCGATAAACTCTATGTCATTGCGAGGGCGGCGGTCCCTTCGTTCCTCAGGGCATGCTTCCGCCTGAAGCAATCTCCGGGCTTCCGGGAATGTTTCCGAGGAAGAGGAGATTGCTTCGTCGCGCACCGTCCCGGTGTCCTTCCGGGAAAGAACGCTCCTCGCAATGACAGGTTCGAATAAGGCTGCTTCAACCTGCGCGATGGCAGGCAAAAGCATGGACGTTGAGTCCATCGCTTCGGACTGGATGTGCAGGCTGTCCACCAGCGCGGATAAGGCGCGGTGAAAACGATGGTGGGCGCGGCGAT
>MNXK01000021.1 GCA_001872165.1 Anaerolineae bacterium CG2_30_58_95 | reverse complement strand
ATATCGTTGTTCAGCCACTTCCAGCCGCGGATTTGCACGGTCGCCGCGCCGCAGGTGTGGACGGGGTGACGCTCGGTCTCTTTGTCACATTGCGGGCAGTGGTAGACGGCCCCCCTTCCGTCTACTTCCCGTACTTTGTCCGGCCTTCACTTACTTGCCTGCTCTTTTTAGGGGCAAGTGAAATCAATGAACGTAATACATTGTTCACGCTCTCCGAATCAGGGAAGTAAGCGATTACATCGGGATCGAGCACGATAGCGTTCTTTTGTAAAGTAAAGTTTTGTATGACAGTTGTGCCGTCTTCTTTGTGGATGGTTACCGTGTAACCCTCGCGCATGGCTTTGGCATGTTTCCCGCGCACGACATTCTTTCCTGTAAAGTCGTATTCGGGAAGCATATCGTCATCTATCATTGGCTCAGTCAATTTGCGTTTCATAGGCTTTTCTCTCTGCTGGAGTTGCTTTTCGGCAACTAATAATGCGGATGTGACTTCCGCGCTCGGTGTATGTAACAACCAAAACATGCCCGTTGGAGGAAAGCCCGATATCTATAAAGCGTTCCTCGCCAATCGAATGGATGGGATCATTCATGGTCAATGATAGTTCATCTTGTAAAACGGTTATTGCTTCTTCAAAACTGGCGCCGTGCTTTTGAGTGTTTCTCTTTGCTTTTTTCTCATCCCATTCGAAATTGGATTTCATTGCGGCGTTCCTTTGCAAAAATTATAGCACTTTTCCAAGAGGCCTCCGCGAGGTCAGCCCTACAAAACCAACCCAATGGCCGCCCCCATTATCGCGCAGGCCAGGTTGACAATATCATTGTCCAGCCACTTCCAGCCGCGGACTTGTGCGGTTTCCGCGCCGCAGGTGTGGACGGGATGGTGCTCGGTCTCTTTGTCACAACGCGGGCAGCGGTAGATGGCCTGGACGCTCGCGCCGAGCAGCGAATCGAAAAGAGCGCCGGTAATTCCAGCCAGGGTGATGAGTAAAAAGCGCGTGATAAGTGATGAGCGGCTGTGTGGATCGAGGATAGCGGCAAGGATGCCAATGAGCGCCGCGCCGGCCAGGGAGGAGAGCGTCCCGTAAAACGAGATGGCACCCGAGGTGCCCCTGTCCACTGATTTGCCGTTAGTGATCAGGCGCGGCGGAACCGGGTTCAGCACGCCCAGCTCGGTGGCCCAGGTATCCGCGTTGACGGCTGCCATCGAGGCCGCGAAGGCCAGCCAGGGCCAACTTGCCGTGGGGAAGAAGAAGTGCAGCCCGGCGAACAAGGATGCAACTGCGCCGTTGGCGAGCACCTGGGCGGCATCCCGTTGGCCGCCTTTCTCGAACTTTTCGTTCAATGCAGCTTTACGCTTGCCGAAGAGGCGCGTCAGTGCGCTGGAGGAAATGAAGAAGGTCAGCAGGATGATCGCCCATTGCCAGCCGCCCAATCCGAAGATCAAAGTGCCGACCAGCACGGCGGCGTAAGCCCCGCTGCGGCTCAGACTGCGGGCGCGGTAGGCTAGAAAGGCGATGATGAGGGCAAACAGGAGGCCGAGGAGGAGTTGTTGCATGGGGAAGTCCTGTTACGTATTGCGTACTGCGTATTGCGTACTGCGTATTACGTGTCACGCTTGACGTGGTGAGGCGTGAAACGTAAAACGTGAGACGTTTGACTTTAGACATTAGACGTGTTAGGTGTTAGATGGGAGTCGTGACGATGAACAGCACGGCGAGCAAGAAGAGCAAGGCGGTCAGGGCGCTGGAAGCCCACAGGATAAAGGCCAGTATGCGCTGCTCCTCACGGCGGTAGAAGTATAAACCGGCGATCCAGCCGATGGCGAAGAGGAAGACGCTGAGGATGGGCAGCAGGATCAAGCGCGCACCGGCGACCGGCTCCAGTGGCCCGTCATAAGGCTGGAAGCCCAACGGCACGCGCGGCAGGGTCGGGATGAGCAGGCTGACCCAGATCAACAAGCCAGCGTTCAGGAATAATCCTGCCAGCCAGAGATAGCGCGCCAGTGCGCTCTCCCACGCTTGAGCAATGACGAAGGTGGGGTAGAGCGACTGCCCCGGCGCGGGCGCCAGGCTGCCCATTTCGATAGCATGTTGGAAATCCTGTACGAAGGCCGCCGGGTCATCCGGCGAAATGGCAAAGACGCGCCGGGCGGTAGCGACCAGCAGTATCTTCTTGCGATTGGCGGCCATGAATTCGACCAGCCCGAGGTCCGGGTGGCGGCGGATGCCGAGCACCGCGCCGGGCAGGCAGAACCAGGGCAGATGCAGGGGCGAGGTCAGGTCGCTGACCGGGCGCACCCATTCCACGTCCGAGACCGGGATGCGTTCGATGCGCAGGCCCCAGGTCAGGGAGAGCGTATCCCGGTCGAGGCTGTAGTTGGCGCGCATCAGCGCGGACAGCCGGTAAGCCAGGATGGGAAGGGGAATGAAGGCTGCCACTGCCAGCAGGCTGAACAGGGTCAGCATCGGGCCGACCGCCGACTCGAAGGCGCGCCAGGCGCCGAACGCCGAGAGGATTGCCAACGTTAGAATGAGGGTGGCATGAAGGGCCAGGCCAGGCTGCCGGGGAGGGGGATATTCTGTCAGGTCGGGGGAGGACATGGGGATTTTCATGGTAGGGGATTGGTCACCCGACATTCTCGTAGTTGAACTCAACTTTGCTTTGGAGGATGATTTCGTCTAGGATCTGGCGTAAATAGCCTTGAGCCCACGATGTTCGGAAGCAATTTATCAATATAGGAATATTGATGATTTCTTCGATGCAGGCCATGTATTTTTCGACAATCGCATTGATGGAATAAAGCCTTTGCGCCCCTTCATGAAGTCTTTGACGAATGGTATCTCCATCGTCCATTGACTTTACGACAAACGAAATGGGAAAGCGGTCAATTTTGTCTATGTCGAGGAAATACTTTTTTACATCCAATGTTTCCGTGACCTGGAAAAATCTGCCCAATGGCCGCATAACGAAATCTATGCCCCCGTCATTGGCGTTTGTGCGCCCTGTTTTGAATAGTTGCAGGTTTTCTGATTTTATGTGAGCAAGGTCAAACCCGAAATAGACAATCTGGTCGTGATAATAGAAACGCAGGATGGCGTAACTGACAATTTCGAATATTCTGGCGTCTGCATTTGGCGCGAGCAATCCCTCGATGAACTGGGATACGGCCAGATCGTTCTCGTCGGAGATTGCTTTCAGGCGTTCGCAGGTCTCGATGAACGATTGGAATGCAATTACCTTCGCTTGGACGTAGTGGTCAATGATCTCGATCGTTGCTTGCGCGATATTATGCGTCCTTGTTCCGACTTTGATCTTAAGTAAATTTTCGTTGAACCAATAGCGATTTTCCCGAATGTCTCGGAGGATTGGGATATACTCGATTTCGGGGAAATATTTTCTAAACTCCTCATTTAGCCTGTGATTGAGCGCGTGGTTTTGCAATTTACTGCCAAATGGCAGTTCTCTTTGGCGGTCCAGCAAAGCAGTAAACCTTGCACCTTCGTATTTGTTGTAACCTTTTTTACCGTCAAAGCCATGCTTAAGATAATCTTCAACAAGGACATAGATGGCGTACAGATTGGCGAAACTGCCGCGTGACTTTGAGCCTTTTGATGCGGAACGGGTTTTGATGTTCAGGTATTGGAGCAAAGGGCTTTTTTCAAAAACAAAATCTCCCCTATCTCCAAAGGCCTTCTTCAATACTTCCAGTATCTGCGCCGTGAATTCATGTTCCATTGGAAATTATCCAAATAACTTAAGAGACTGTTGGGCTGGGGGAACTTTCTCGAATGAGCGCGGTTCGCGTCGAAGTTCCTCCCCATTGTAAGAGAATAGAATTTCCAAACGCCTCAAGCCGATTTTTACATATTCTTCCTCGATTTCAATGCCGATGGACTGCCGCCTAAATTTTTTTGCTACAAACGAAGTGGTAAAGGTACCAGAAAAGGGATCGAGAACCACATCGCCTGGATTTGAACTTGCAAGGATAATGCGCTCCAGAAGCAACACAGGTTTTTGGGTGGGATGATTTTCATATTCGCCCATGCGGTATCGAACGCGGGGTATTTCCCAAACATTGCCAGGAATCTTTTGAGTGTTGTAAACGGTTGGAACATGTTTGCGATAATCAATCAGTTTTCGCTTTGCACCTGTCTTTGCCTCCACTAAAATATTTGTGCCATTAAAAGTATAGTTGTCTTTATCTTTTACGCAAAACAGGATAGGTTCATACATCGAGCCGTAGTATCGCTTTGCCTGAACGCCAGAACTATCGTAATACCACACTATTCTGGAAAGGATGTCCAGTTTTTTTCGCAGGAAAATGTCGAAATTTGGCATTGCCTGCGTGGAAGTCATCACATAAAAACTGCCATTTGGCTTGAGTTTTTGGATACACAAGGCGAGCCACTCATAACACCATTCGATATATTCTTCTTCAGATGGCCATTTATCTTTACGTCCATTGAAATCTTTGCCGATATTATAAGGAGGGTCGGCAAATATCAAATCTATTGATTCGTCTGGAATCAATGTGGTCAATACCTCTAACGCATCCCCAAGAATTACCTTGTGACCGTCTTTTTCAAAGATTTGCGTAGATTCGAGCATTATTACATTCCCGATTTGTTTATGAAATTATCGAGATCGCAGATGAACTTGTTGAACTATGCAATGCTTTCAACAGTTCTTTCTTGGATTTTGCTGTTTCCGGAGGATTATAAACCTGTCCGTCTCTGAAAGTATCGTCAATGAATTCTGAAACCACCCAGAACCACACTTCGCTGCCATCTCTGTTAACAACTTTCAAGGGTTGAAGTAAAGCCCCTGTTGTGAAGACATCCAGATCGTCAAAAGAGAAGCTCTTTTCGCTCATGGGGTTTGGAGAACTTATTTTCACTGATGTTGTTTCGTCAGCCATTGCTGCCTCCGGTAACTGGCAACCGTCACTGATTGCTGGTGGCTGTCTGCTCGGCAGGCTCCGGGCCAAGGTCCAGCTCGACGGCGTCTTCCATAGTGACCTGGCCGCGCAGGAAGGCGCCCTCTTCGGTGGCGAAGGAGACCGTGACCACGTCCCCCCAGATGCGGCCGGTGGCGCGGATCTCGACCTTCTGCGCGAGGATGTTGCCGCGCACCGCCCCGGCCACGATGACGGTGTTGGCGCGGATATTTTCGCAGGTGACGCGTCCCGTCTCGCCGACGACAAGGATGCCGCGCATGGCGACCTGTCCCTCGAAGGCGCCTTCGATGCGCACGCCGCCGGAGCCGGAGATGTTGCCCTGCCAGATAACCCCCGCGCCAAGCACCGAAGTGATGCGCTCGACGGCCTGCACCGTGCTGGGCTGGGTTTGTTGTGTATTACGTTTGAACATTCTTCACCACAATCACAAAGAAAAATAGGACACGGAGTATCCGCGCCCTATTTTATCATCTTCTGCAATTCCCCCCTCCTTTTAGGAGAGGGGCAGGGGTGAGGTCACTCTTTTGTTGGCGGTTCCGGCACGCCCATGATGTTGTAACCCGAATCGACGTACAGAACTTCACCGGTGATGTGCGCGGCCATATCCGAACAAAGGAAGACCGCCGCGTTGCCCACATCTTCAGTGGTGATGTTCTCGCGCAGCGGAGCCATCTCAGCGAACTGGCGGTACATATCTTTGAAGCCGCTCACGCCGGCCGCCGCCAGCGTGCGGATAGGCCCGGCAGAAATGGCGTTGACGCGCACCCCTTGCGGCCCGAAATCGTAAGCCAGGTAACGCGTCGAAGCCTCCAAAGCCGACTTGGCGACGCCCATCACGTTATAGTGCGGGACGACCTTCTCCGCGCCGTAGTAGGTCATGCACAACATCGCCCCGCCCCGCCGCATCCACGGTTGAAAGGCGCGCGCCAGGGCGACGAAGGAATACACGCTAATATCCATGGCGGTGCGGAAGCCCTCGCGGCTGGTGTTGTAGTACGGCCCATTCAGCTCGTCGCGGACAGCAAAGGCGATGGAGTGGATCAGGATGTCAATCTGCCCAAAGGCTGCGCCAGCCTTCGCGGCGACAACGGCGATATCCGCGTCTTTCGAGACATCGCACGCCTCGACGAAGGCGCATCCGACCGCAGCGGCCAGCGGCCGCACGCGCCTCTCCAGCGCCTCTCCCGCATAACTGATGCCGATTTTTGCCCCTTGCGCGTGCATGGCCTGCGTGATGCCCCAGGCAATCGAGCGCTCATTGGCGAGGCCAAATACCAAAGCAGTTTTACCTTCGAGAATACCCATAAAGCCTCCATTGGCAGGACAAGAGAGTAGAGAGTAGAGAATAGAGAGTAGAGAGTAGGGATTTCTAGAGGCCGGCTACTCTCTAATTTCGCCTCTCTACTCTCTGAATGTGAATCGCCATGGCTTGCTCTTCCATGGCTCCGGTACTGTATATAACCCCACGCGTGGGCCAATCGTCACGGCTTCGTCGGGGATGGAGGACCCCGCTTCGATCCATAGACCCGCAGCCTGGTCGCACAAGTTGACGCCGTTCAGCGCCCCGTCAATGCCGAGCGCCTGGGTCAACTTGGCCGGGCCATGGGTATCGCGCCCATTGCGGCGGGCATGGATGATTTCAGCGCCTTCTTCTGGCTTGATGGCGCGGATCAGCACCGCAGCCGGGAAGCCCTCCGCCTCGGTGACCGCGTTCAGGCACCAGTGCATACCATAAGTAAAGTAGACGTAGGCATGACCCGGCGGCCCGTACATGACCGTGTTGCGCTTCGTTTTCCCCGCATGGGCATGGCAGCCCAAATCTTGCTCGCCGATGTAGGCCTCGGTCTCGGTGATGATGGCGGAGAGCCGTTGACCGTCCAGAATCCGCACCAGCCGCGCGCCGAGCAGCTCGCGAGCGACGATCAGGGTTGGTAGGGCATAAAAATGGCGGGGAAAAATTTTCATCACGGAGGACAATAGTTATTTACCTGTATAAATAGACCAGCATTCCTTCCCGAACTTCGAAGCGGGGCAGGGCCTTCAAAGCAGAGTGAAATTTTTGCGCTTGTGCAAATCGCTTTGATTCTTCCTCCGTTGGATGAGTTTGTTGGTAAGGGAGACAATTGTAATAATACGTTCTGAGGATTTCTATGCCACCTGCCAGTTTAATGGCAAGTTTGGCGTAATCAATTTTCATACCATTGCATTCATCACGATTGGTCACATCAAGATAGCCCCCATCAATAAAAATTGCGATTCGGGTTGTGTTCATGTCTAATCTCCCTGTTTTTAGAACAAAGGCCACTCTTGTCGAGTGGCCTTGCGGATACAATTCCCAGCATCGGGCGGAACAACGCTGGGGCGAATACCGCATTTAGTATACCAAAACGGATGATATTGTCAATAGAACACAAGTCCAGTTTTCGGAGTTTATCTTTGAATTTTCACTCCTCGTGTTCTCCGCGTGCTCTGCCTGCACTGCCGTTCGCTGCGCGAAGACGCAGTGCGCAGGCACCCGTGTGGTGAATAATTCATGCACTCTTGAAGCGCGGGTCGCGCGCCATCGTCAGCCGCAAGCCCTCTTCCAATGAGATCGAAGGCTTGTAATTCAGTTTTTGCTCTGCCAGGTTCAGGTCCGCGCACATGCGCGAGACTCCCCCCTCGGTCTGGGCGTTGTAGACCACGTTGGCCTTGCTGCCGGTGATCTCCAGCACCAGCCTGACAAGGTCGCGCACGCTGGTCTCGGTGCTGCTGCCCACGTTGATCACCAGCCCGTTGAGACCGGGCGCTGTGGCGGCAGCTACCATCGCGGCGGTTACGTCATCCACGTAGACGTAGTCACGCGTCTGCTGGCCGTCGCTGTGGACGACCAGCGTCCCGTCGCGCAGTGCCTGGCGCAGGAAATACGGCACTACCGGCGCGTGGGAAGGCGGCAAGTGCTGGCCTGGCCCATAGGCGTTGAAGATGCGCAGGCTGACCGTTTCGATGCCCCACAGCGTCCCAATCGTGCGAACGTAGTATTCCGCCGCCAGCTTCGAGACGGCATACGGCGAACGCGGCTTGGGGGACAGTCCCTCGCTCAATGGTTGGACTTGCTGGTCGCCGTAGATCGCGCCGGAGGAGGCAAGCACCACGCGCCGGATGCCGACATCGCGCATGGCCTCCATCAGGCTGACGGTCCCGTCCACGTTGGCGGCGTTGTATTTGCCCGGGTACAGGATCGATTCCTGAACCGAAACACGCGCCGCCAGGTGGTAGACACAATCCACCTCTTGAAGCAGTGTCCATAACTTGGGCCGGTCGTTCACGTCCCCGCGCGTGAAATGGACATCCGGGGCGAGCGCCTGGGGATCGCCGGTTGACAGGTCATCCAGGCCGCGCACCTGGTGTCCCTCGCGGGCAAGCTGATTGGCGAGAGTTGAGCCGAGAAAACCGGCCGCGCCGGTGATGAGGAAATTCATTGGAGAGAAGTTTGTTTCTTGGCGCACTCCGCGCCCTTGCGCAAAGCTT
>MNXK01000168.1:1368-4275 GCA_001872165.1 Anaerolineae bacterium CG2_30_58_95 | reverse complement strand
TTGTACGCTCCTATGCCATGTATCAGCCCTTGCGCGTTTTTCTTATGCTGGGCATCGGGATGATCGTGATAGGATTCGTGCCGGGGATTCGATTCTTATACTTCTTCATCATCGAGCAGAGCGCCGGGCACGTACAATCGTTAATCCTCTCGGCTATCTTGCTGATTGTCGGTTTTCAGATCGTGTTGATCGGCCTGCTCGCAGACCTGATCGGTTTTAACCGTAAGATTCTGGAGGAAATCCTTTATCGCCTGCGCAAGTCGGATTCGGCCAAGGATCAAAAGTAGGTCACGTTTTAAACGTGACCTACTCTGGTTCGCTACCCACCCGGTTGCGATTAAAAAAGAAGAACGGGAGTAGTATCCGAAAAATATAACCTTCCCGAAGGATTGTTGGAATATCAGTTGATATCTGCATAGGATATGCTCGCGGAGGGAAAACCATGAACGCCAAACCTAACATTCAGATGCGCAAATTCCTGTATGGATTCGTACTGGCGGGGATGATGTTGTTCCTTTGCCTGGGAGTGAGCGGCTCGCCGGCTGCCCATGCCCAGGAAGTGGAGACACCCGAACCGACTTCGGCCGCTGGTTTCAGTTGGGAATACCAGCTCGATTTCAGCGCTTCATCCTTGTTGGGTGCCAAACAGCAGGCCTCCAGCTTGACCCCCAGCTTGAACAGCCAGGGGGTTGCCTCCGAACTGCAGGCATTAGGAGGCTCGAATTACCGATTGACGATGACCGGCAACCAGGGGGTCGAACAGGTCCGCCAGGTGTTATTTTCACCGCTCATGGCCGGTTTTATCGGCGGGGCAGCCGAGCTTGAGGTCAATATGCCTGTCGGCAGTTTGCTGGATACGACCTTCAAGCTGGAGAGCAACCTGACCACCGGCTATCGTTGGGAGGTTGTTCCTTCCGAAAGTGCGGGCTTTGCTCAAGCAGGTGAACCAACCTTTACAACCCAGTCAAGTGGCTATGGGGTGCCATCCGTGCAGACATTGGTATTGCAGCCGAAGAATGTTGGGGATGGGAAAGTTAAACTGGTGTATCGCAGGCCATTCGAGCCGAATGAAACCGCCACCCGGCATTTACGCATCACTTTGGCTGCGCAGGCGACCGAAATCGATCTGAGCGATCCTAATCCGATGGTAATTGATACAAGGGCTGGCTCAAGTGATTTGGCCGGTACACCAAACCCGATCGATGAGATTCCGCTCAAAGGGGAACTGCCTGCCTCTTTGGACTGGCGTTCTGCCGGTATTGTACCGACCGTCCGGAATCAAGGATCTTGCGGCAGTTGTTGGTCTTTTGGGACGGTGGGAATCATGGAATCTGCGGTCGCGAAAGCCGGCGGACCACTGACCGACCTTTCTGAACAATTTCTGGTTTCATGCAACATGGATGGCTGGAGTTGCGATGGAGGATTGACAGCGCATAAGTATCACTACGATACACTTGGGCAGAATCAGACTGCCATCGGGGCAGTACTGGAAGCGGATAAATCGTATACGGCAACAAACGGCAGCTGCACTGAGGCCTATAACCACCCTTACCAGCTATCCGGTTGGCAATTTATCGTCCCAAATGAATGGGACATGCCGACTGTTGACAAAATCAAGAATGCCATTTACACCTACGGACCCGTCACCGCCGGAGTGTGCGTGGGGGATGCTTTCCAAGCCTATACGGGTGGCAGCATATTCTCAACGAATGAGTCGGAGCAATGTCCGGGATCGTATTTCCACGTTAACCACCAGATTATCCTGGTGGGGTGGAATGATGCGGACGGATACTGGATCCTGCGCAACAGTTGGGGTCCCAGTTGGGGTGAAAGTGGCTACATGAGGATTGCTTATAATACCTCACATGTAGGGGAAGGTACCTCGTGGGTTACCTGGGCCGAGCCTGCACCGGCGACTTACATTTACCTGCCGCTGGTGCTCCGGGATTTTGCTAGCCCGCCCCCCGGCGATGGAATAGTCAATGGCGACTTCGAGAGTGGTCTAACCGGCTGGACAGAATACTCGACTCATGGGTGGCCAATCATTGTCAACTCGTTCTCCCCTAACTCGGTCACTGCTCACAGCGGGAGTTATGCGGCCTGGTTGGGGGGTAGTAATGATGAAATCAGCTACATTCAGCAGCAAGTCACCATTTCCTCCGGCGCTCCCTACCTTGTTTATTGGCAATGGATTGGTTCAGACGATGTTTGCGGCTCGGATATTGGAGAAGTTCTGGTTAATGGTTCCGTAGTAGATGTATATAATCTCTGCACCGAAAATAATACAGGAGGCTGGGTGACGCACAGCGTCGATTTAAGCGCTTACGCGGGGCAATCGGTCACGCTGCAAATTCGTTCCGAAACGGGCCCATCTATTTATAGTAATCTTTTCGTAGACGATGTATCCCTCCAGGCGAGTGCGGCGGCGTCTGGACCAATCCACGGCGTCGCCCCGAGCTTGGATGCCTCGACTACTCAAGGCAAGACCGGAATTTTGGCGCAAGGAGAGAAACCACAAGGCGTCGTCGAAAAACGGCGGATAAAACCCAGGTAGTTGAGAAGGGCCTGGTTAATTTGTTCGGACTGCACGACTTCGTTGTACGCTAATTTTTTAGATGACTTTCTCCCCCTCCCGCCGCAGGCATCCGGGTCCACGTGGCCCCGGATGTCCTGTTTATAGCGTACTACGTCAATATTTGAACCCTTATGGTAGTTTTTCCTTATTTCCTGGCCAATCAATTCAGGAATTTACGCCAGAAGCAGTAAACCTTTCTTGTCCCGTCTGCAATCCGGTAGCGTGTCCTCAGCCGTCAATTATGGTATCATCGCTTAACACTTGCGCGAGTCGTGAGAATGTTGAAGTCCGATGATTCTGTCGTCGGATTGCCGAAGTCGGCTCTGACAGGG
>MNXK01000168.1:0-1361 GCA_001872165.1 Anaerolineae bacterium CG2_30_58_95 | reverse complement strand
TGCTGCGCGAAGATTTTGGACTCCGTTTGATTACGGCTGGAGACCCCACTACCACCATGAGACGATTAACCGTTTTACTTTTGCTATTGGGCCTGGTCGCTTGCGCGCCGTTTGTGAAGGATGGACAGCCGGGCACAGCCTCTACGCAGGTTGTTTTGCAGGCCGGGCAAACGGTTGGGCAGACTTTGCTGGCGCGTGATCGCGGCTTGCAAGGAATAGAGATTTTTCTCGGGCCAGAAACTGCGGGAAACGGCGAGATACAACTGCACTTGCGCGCAGACCCTCAATCGTCCACAGACCTGGCGGTCAGCGCTCTGGCAGTGCAGTCCATTACCGCGCCCGGCTGGGTTCGCTTTACCTTCCCGCCGCAAAACGATTCGCGCCAGAAAGATTACTATTTGCATCTGAAAATTAAAGGACATGGCAGTGTCCGGGTGGAGACTGCCCCCGGCGACACCTACCTGGAGGGGGCCATATACCAAAACGGGAGTCCGCTCGACGCGCAAATGACCTTTCGCCTGGTCTACGATCCCGGACAATTGTTCCTGGGAACCCTGGCCCAGGCGGGAAATTGGCTGGGCATTCTGGGGATAGCCATTTTTCTTTTTGTCCTGCCGGGCTGGGCGCTGCTGGCGCTGCTTTGGCCGGACTGGGACGCGCTTGCGTGGGGCGAGAGGCTGGGATTGGCCGGCGGCGTGAGCCTGGCGCTTTACCCGTTGCTCTTCCTGTGGACAGATATGATTGGCTTGCACCTGGGCCCGCTCTATGCCTGGTTGCCGGCCGTCGCCGCAACCGGCGTGCTGGTGTGGCGCAATCGCGCGTGGCGCCCCGGCAACATCGGCGAGGCAGCGCGCGTGTGGCGGCAATCGGAAAACGCGTGGAGCGACGCCGCGTTCGTCGTGCTGATCGCGCTCATCTTTGCGACGCGTTTCTGGGTCATCCGCTCGCTGGATGTACCCATGTGGGGGGATTCGTACCAGCATACGATGATTGCGCAGTTGTTGGTGGATCACGGCGGATTATTCAACTCCTGGTTGCCTTATGCCGAATTGCAGACGTTTACTTATCACTTTGGATTCCACACTGCGGTCGCCGCTTTCCATTGGGTAAGCGGGTTGGATATGCCCCAAGCCGCTCTATGGACAGGGCAAATACTGAATATACTGGCGGTCATTGCGCTTTATCCCTTAGCGACGCACGTGGGGGGAAATCGCTGGGCTGGGGTTGGGGCAGTCCTGGTGGCCGGGTTGCTCTCGCCCATGCCGATGTACTATGTGAATTGGGGACGTTACACGCAGCTCGCGGGACAGGTCATTTTGCCGGGAGCAATCTACCTGGCTTGGGCAACCCTGGAAGCGGAA
>MNXK01000078.1 GCA_001872165.1 Anaerolineae bacterium CG2_30_58_95 | reverse complement strand
TTTTTGCGCGGCGGAGCGCCAGCCGGACCCGAAACCTGTGCGCGGCCTTTGGGCTGTTCACCACGCCTGGCGACTACGGTCTGAGTCGGGGTAATGGGCGGCACCCCCAGCAGGGTCTTTAGATCCAGCGCCTCACCCCGTTCGATGGCGCTCAAGGCCGCCGCCAGGTCGGCGCAGGTGGCGAAGCGCTCTAGTTTATCCTTCGCCATACCCTTTTGGATGACTGCCTCGATCGCCTGCGGCAGGTTGGAGTTGACATCCAGAATGTGCGGCACTGGCTCGGTGATGTGCTTGACGACCACGCCCATGGGCGTATCGGCCTTGTAGGGCGGCTTGCCACTCAGCATTTCAAAGAGGATCACACCCAAGGCATAGATATCCGAGCGCCCATCCACTGGCTCACCCTGCGCCTGTTCTGGACTCATGTAAGCCGGTGTACCAATGACGGCACTGCCGGTAATGTTGGCTTGAGCCTCGGATAGCTTGGCGATGCCAAAGTCGGAAACGTAAGGTTCGTTGAGCCGGTCGAAGAGAATATTCCCAGGCTTCAGGTCGCGGTGGATGATACCTCTGGCGTGCGCTTCATCCATTGCAGGGGCCAGGCGTTCAAAAATCCGGGCTGCTTCCTTGACCGTGATAGGGCCTTGGTTCATCCTGTCGGAGAGCGAGCCGCCGGTCATGTAGCGCATGACAAAATACGGCTGCCCGTCTTCTTCCCCGAAGTCATAGACTGGCACAATGGCTGGGTGTTCCAGCATGGCGATGGTCTTGGCTTCGCGCTCGAAGCGAACGCGGAACTGCGGGTCGTGCAGCATTTCGCGCGGCAAGACTTTGATCGCCACCTCACGCTCGAAGCGCGGGTCATAGGCCTGGTAAACGGTGGCCATGCCGCCGCGGCCAAGCTCGGCTTTGATCTCGTAACGTCCGATCTTCTCTGGATTCATACTATTTCAAATTTCAAAACGCACAACCACGCTTGGCCCCAGTTGGATATGCACCCCCGGGCCGATTTCGTGTGGAAGGTCAGGCTGGATGATTTTAGTGTTGATAGCAACGCCGTTGGTGCTGTGCAAATCAGTGATGTAGAATTTCTTTGTGCGCGGGTCGAAGGTAAACTCAGCATGTCTGCGTGAGACTTCGGATTCGTTGAGCAAAATAAGGGTCTCACGACCTAACACAAACGGGTAATCGGCGATTCCCAGCCGCTGCCCTATTCGTTCTGAGATAGTACATTTTTCAACAATAAGATAAGACAGAATTTTACCTTCGGGTACGAAGAGTGTCTCGCCTTTCTTCTCGGAGCCAGGTTGAGACACAAGCGGAGGAACCGGCGTGGGTATTGGCTGCGAGGGTGTTTGAGATTTGGTTTCTTTGACCGTAGATGGCTGAACAGATTGTGTCAGAAATGTCATAACAATTTTATTGTGACCCAGCAGCAACTTATCTCCATGTTTGATTTCACGCTTGCTGTTTAGCGGGATCTCCTTGCCGTTCAGTAAGACCGGGTTATGCTCAGCCAGCGGTTCAATATAATAGCGGCCTTCGGAAAAGGTGATCTGGGCGTGCTTGCGCGAGACCGTCATGCCATTCGGCAGAAGCTTCACGTTCACTGCCAGGATGATATTATGGCCGACATCTGAGTCGGGGCGGCCGATCACGGCCGGCTGCCATTGAATATCGTAAACCTTCCCGGTCGTTTCTTCGCGCAGGAAGGCATAATCCCTCGAATCCAGCATCTCCCGGATCGGCTGCCGGATATAATCGAAGACCAGTATGTCCTGCGGTTGGATGTCCAGTTGCGCCATGGTGGAACCGGGGTTGAGCGGCCGCTCCATGCCCTTCAGGTAGATGGCGTATTTCTCCGGTGCGTCGGCGGTGACGTCGTCGAACTCCTTGAGGACCTCCTGGATCAGGCCGGCGGGCGTCAGGCTTTCGAGGACGCGCGCCCGCTGGTCAGCGTGTTCAAAGACATCGATCTTGACGTCAATATAATCGCTCATTTCAACCTGCCTTCTTCTTCTTGCCTTTGGCATCCGCCTTGTCTTCCGGCTTTTCTTCCGGCTTCGCTTCCGGCTTGGCATCCAGCAGACCCATCGCCCGGGCGTTCTCGATGATGTCGCTGTCGCTGAACAGGTTGGTCACCGACTCCGGCAGCCCTGCACCCATCAGCAGCTTCTTGAGGTCGGGGATGTTGTACTTGGACAGGTCGGGTCCTGCAGGAGCCGCGGGGGCGCCCGCTGGTCCTGACTGATCAGACGATTTCTTGACCTTGCCGCCGGACAACCAGGTGACGTTCTTTTGCGGGTAGCGTTCCTTGATGCGGTTCACCCAAAGGTCCAGCGAGCCTTCAACGTCCTCGTCGTTGGCGTACGGCGTGGCGATCTGCAGCATGGCGGTGATGCCCGAGCGGACGGTGAAGGCGCGTCCCATGGGCAGATCCGTCTCCGCCAGGCTGCGCGGGAATTTGCCGTTCAGCCGGTTGACCGCGTCGGCGCTCCTCAGCGCGATGCCGAAGTTGGGCGCTGCGTAGACCTTGCGCAGGTCGTCTGACGAGCTCATGATACCCAGCGAGCCGGCCACGATCAGGAACACGCCGGCGGTCTGGTATTTGCGGATGAGCATCGAGAGGTTCTCGAAGAAGGACATCTTCTTGCGGCTCGCCTCTTCGGTGAAGCCGTCGTAGTCGTCGATGATGATCATGATCTTGCGCCGCTTGGGTTTCGTGTCAAACTCGGCGCACTCGACCTTCATATTCTCCAGGAAATCGTCCAGTTGTTCGATGTCGTCGATGGTCTGCACCACGTGCGGGATGTTGGCCAGCGAGGTCTGGCTGGCCTTCCACAGCTTGCGCGAGAAGTCGATCAGCACCATCATGATTTCATCGGGCGAGTAGTTGGCCGCCACGGATAGCATCATGGTGCGCAGGGTGGTGGTCTTGCCGGAGAACGGCTGGCCGATGACCACCATGTGCGGCCCCTGGCGCTCGATGTCGATCAGCGCGGGTCCCAGCGTGCGGTCGTCGATGCCCATCACGGCGTAGATGTGACGCACCTGGGGCAGCGTCACCTGTTTCATCAGGTTGTCGAGCGAATAACGCAGCGGCAGGGTCTCGACGGTGGACGGTTTCTCGCCCTTCCATTTTCCTTCCCACATTTCTGTCATGCGCATGCACATTTTGCTGATCTTGCTGATCCCACCCGGGTCGCCCTCCTCGGGCGTAAAGGTCAGCGCCGTCTGGAACTCGAGCGGCATGTTGCCGACCCGCACGTAGCCGCGGCCGGGGACCGCGCTCAGGTCGGCTGGAACACCGCGTCCGACGATGTCGGCGTACTCGGAGGGATCCGAAAGTTTGAGCGTGAAGCGCTCGGTGATCAGGTTGTACAGCTTTCCGGTGAGCGAATTGGGTGTGTCCGCCGAGAACAGGAAGTGCACGCCATAGGCGCGCGACTCGCGCACCAGGGAGATCAGCGGTCCCATCAACCCTTCGTAGTATTCCTTGAACTCGGCAAAGTTGTCGATGGCGACCAGGATCGCCGGCAGGGTTTTATCGGGGTGCGCCAAGTTGTAGGAATCCAGGCTGTTGGCCTTGGCCTCGCTGAAGAGCACCTGGCGCTGGTCAATGATGTCGTTGACCTTGCGCAGCGCCCGCAGCACGCGTTCCTCCTCCTCGGAGGTCACGACTGCGCCGACATGCGGCAGGTCGCCCAGGCTGCTCATCGCCCGCCCGCCGAAGTCCAGGATATAGACATGCAGTTCGTCGGGCGAATGGGTCAGCGCCAGGCTGGTGATCACGGTGCGTAAGAAGGTCGTCTTCCCACGCCCGGATGCCCCGAACACGACCGCATGCCCGTTGGGGAAATTGACGCTCAGAGGCCGCTGACTGGCCTTATATGGATTATCCACCACCCCGATCAGCGGATGCATGGAATTTTTCCCCCACTGGACCCCTCGCCATTCAAACCCATCATTCCAGAAGGTGGTGGCTTTTTCGTTGAGGGTCAGGCTGGTTGCATCTTCCTTGTTGTACATCCGCAGCACTTCGATGTCCGCATCGTTCATGTAGGCGGTATCCAGCGGGGTCTGCAGGCTTAGCACGTTGGCGCCGGTCTGCATCGGCAGGAACTCCGGCCACGGCCGCCACTGCGGACGCGACTCCTGCAATGCCATCTTCGCCAGCATCTCGACGATCACATCGTACAGCTTGGGAGGCTCGGTGGCCTTCTGCGCAGCGGATTTGCGCGGTCGGTCCACCCAAACCACATTCGGAACGGCGTTCTCCTCTTGGGGTCCCTTGTAATCGCCGCCGGTGTAGGCCGTCTGAATCAATTCGATGTTCTCGTTGCCGATCTGCAGGTAGCCGCGGCCGGGGATGCCGGGCGGCAGGAAGGCGGCGTCGGCGCGCCGCAGCACCTCGCGGCTGTCATCCGGCGTTTCCACGCGCAGGCAGATGCGGAACTTGATGTTGGCGCGCATCTGGTCGGTGACGCCCACCGGCCGCTGGGCGGCCAGGATCAGGGTCACGCCCAGGGCGCGGCCCAGGCGGGTGATGCTTTCCAGCTGCGCCTTGTATTCGGCGTTGCCGGAGATCATTTCCGCGAACTCGTCAATGATGATGAACAGGTGCGGGTACGGGGGCCGGTCGGGTTCCAGGTTCAAGCCCTTGCGGCGGTAGTGCACGATGTCTTTGGAGTTGGTGTAGGTGTTGAGCTTCTGGCGGCGGTCGAGCTCGGCGATGATGGATGCGAACACGCGCGCCGTGGCGGACTGGTCGAGGTTGGTGACGATATCCACCTTATGCGGCAGGCGTTTGAACGGTTCAAAGGCCGAACCGCCCTTGTAGTCCACCAGAACGAAGTTGAGCACATCCGGGTTGAAATTAAGCGCCATACCGATGATCAAGGTCATCAGCAGTTCGGACTTGCCGGAGCCGGTCGAGCCGGCGATGATGCCGTGCACGCCGTCCGCCTTGGCGGAGAAAGTCAGCACGCGCGGTTCGTTGCCCGATAGCAGGCCGACGGCTGTGAAGAGCCAGTCCGCCACCTTGGGATCCATGCTGCGGCGCCAGTTCTCCTGGGCCATCTGCTGCAGCTGGTCGATGGTGGTGACATTCAGCATATCCATCAGGGTGACGGTGGCGGCCAGGCTGGAACCGTAGCCGCGGCGCACGTCAACCATTTCAAGATTGCGGGAGAACTCGCGCGCCTTTTCCTGCGTGGTGACCAGCTTGGTGCTGCCCACATACAGGATGGAGTTGAAGCCGGTCTCGGCGTAGCGGAAAACGGCGGCGTCCTCGTCCACCGGGTCGTTGTCCACCTCGATCACCGACAGGCAGCGGCTGGGGACCTTCGAGCGGTCCGGAACCAGGAAGAGGATGCTGGCGCCCAGCATCTGTCCATCCATCAGGATGGTGGAGATGGCCGCCTCGCCCTCCAGGTCGTGTAGGCAGGACCAGTCCGGGGCGGGGTTGATGGCATCCACCACCACCAGCATGAACGGCAGCTTGACATCCGCGCCGCTTTCCTTGTCCTGCAGGCGCATGCGGCGGCGCTCCAGGATGGTGCGGATATTCTTCCAGAACAGGCGCATATAGTCGGCTTCGTTCTCACCGGGCTTTTCGTCGTTTTCGAACAACAGCGTTTCGGTCCTGTCCGATCCAACACAGTGGGGCAGGGCATAGGCCCAGCGCCAGTATTGCCGCGCCTCGCTTGTACCGGCCACGTAGAGGGTGGTGTCCTGCGGCGATTGGAAGGCGGCATAATCCACCAGCATCGTCCGTACGTAAGAATGCACCTTTTCCGAGGATGTTCCCGTAATGCCGATAGAATGGCGGATGGTGACGCCCTTGGATTCCTGAGCTTGCTCCTCCTTGCCTTCCTCGTCCTGTTTCTTGGATTCGACCTTTTTCTTCTCGGCCTCATCGGTCTGCAGCAAGATCGGGATGGTCACAGGCACATCGTACAGCAGGCGCGAGTCCTCCGCCAGGCGGGTCGCCTCGCGCATCAGGGGACTTTCGGTCTTCTCGTTCTCGGAGATCTTGTAGATCACCGTGGACAGACGCGTGCTGATCCCCAGGCGCAGATCCATGAAATCGTGGTCATGCGGGCGGCGCTCCCACAGGCGCGTGCCCGAGCGGATCTCCTCCTCGCGCCCTGCGGGGGGGCGGTTGATGTCGGCGGCGATGCCGAGTGTCTTTTCCGGGTCGGGATAGTTGTAGAAATAATAGATGCGCTGCTGCTCGTGCTCGCTTTCCATTTTGAGGCGCAGCTCGCTGATGCGGCGCTTGTAGGCGGCTTCCGCCTCCTCGCGCTGTTTGCGGTCCTTCATGGCGCTGTACAGTGCCAGCGAAATGGTGGCGACTACCGACAGGCCCATGGGGATCATCATGAATAGGCCGCCTTTCTGCCCTCCAAAGGTCGAAGCCAGGATGTAGCCCATGATCATCACGGCGGGCAGAAAGGCCTGCTGCAGCAACTGCCCGGTATTCTCTTTCGTATCCGGCGGGTTGGGAACAGTGAACAACCCTGATGGCAGCTGGGGTTCGATGCGGGGTGGGCGGTCAATGAAGATTTTGTCAGACATAGGTCATCTCCCCGGTTAACCGGGCACTATGGATAATGCCAATACCAGGAGCAGCGAAATCGCCAGCAGCGCTCCAAGGATGATAAATAAGATCCGCCAGTTCACCTGGAACGACCGGCGCTCGGCGGGAATGGGCGGGAAGTTTGGCTGCAGTGCTTTCACGAAAGCCAGCACATCCGGGAAGCGCTGGTCGTACTGGCGGGTGATGGACTTTTCAGCGATCTCCGGGATGTTCTTCAGGTCAATGCGTCCGCTGGTCTTGAACTCCCCCTCCATGACATTTTTCAGGACTGCCGGGTCCTTTTTGAGATGGTATTCATAGGCCGGGCGGCCTGCCAGCATTTCGTACAACAACGACCCCAGGCCGTAGACATCCGAGGCCGGGCCTACACCACTGCGCCCGTCGGCGATTTCAGGGGCGGTATAGGCAGCCAGGTTGTAATTCTCATTCCACAATTCATAGATGGACTGGCCCGGATCGGCCACGCCGAGGTCGAGCAGGATTGGCCGCGGGATGCCCTGCTTGTCGAAGCGCACAAGGATCACGTCGGGGTTGAGGCACAGGTGCAGCTTGCCGGCCCGGTGCAGGTAATACACACAATCGGCAACACTCAAAATGATCCAGCCAACGTGCTGGTACCAGGGCTGTGGGTTTTTGAGCAACAGGTTGCGCAGGATCGTGCCGTCGACAAATTTGAACACCTCGTAGTATTTGACGCGGCCCTCGATCACGGTCCAGCCGTAGGGATGGTAGTCGATGGTGCCCTGCGGGTGCGCCGGCAGCAGGACCGGCAGCAGCGGGTGCTGGCCGGCCTTGGTGAGCTGCAGAAAGGCCTTGGCTTCCAGCCGCAGCTTTTCCTCGCAGCCGACATTGGCTACCTTGAGCAGGATTTCCTCTTCGCCGCGCCGCGCCTGGTAGACGATGGCGGAGCGTGTGATGACAATGGGTTGGATGATTTCAATCGGGCCGAACCATTCGCCGTTGTCGAAGATCTCGGTGGCGTTTTCGGCCGGGCAGTACTTTTCCTGACACCACAGGTTGAAGTCCTGTGAGATCACATTGCAGCGTTGACAGATTCGCTTCATAGAGCCTCGCGTGATCCAGTTGACCGTGGATTAATCATGCCGGGAAGGGAATCCGCGCTTGCAGAGCTAATCACTCTTCAAAAGCGCGGATTCTTTGACGCTTCCCGAAGTTCAGTCGTAGTGAGGCACCGGGTTGAATAATACTCAAGATACTCTTATTCTCCCATTACCTCGCGAGTCACACATCAGGGTCTAAATGAACCTATTAGACCCTGATATGTCGCCGTCGCGATAAGCGTGGACGGCGCTCGTAATATCACCGTTGAGTTCCCTCATTTTATCTCCGGCTTTCTTCACATTGGGCTGGATCCGGTCTATGTACATTGCAGCAGCGTACGTGGCGCCCAGGGAGAGCCAGGCGGCTGCCTTCAGAGAGATGCTGATCGCTTCCAATGCTTTCGCTGCAGCTTGCAGGACTTCGCCAAATGTATTAAAACTTTTTGCCATGTTCTCAACTTGGGGAATGTCCATGAAGACTTCATCTGTTATCACGAGAAATTGCATAGGGCGTGTCATCTGCCCTGCTGACCGCGATAATACGCATTTGATAGTCACGCCCAACGGTAAGTTTGTCGGTTGGAATATTAAAAGTATTGAAGTTGACAGGGTCGTTGAAAACGTATTCTGCGGCTTTTGCGCCCCCTTTGGTATCCCAGATCGAGATTTTTATGTATTTGACCAGCTCTGGCGAACTCATGGTCAGTTGAACATCGTAAGTCTGGTTTTCTGGAACAAATAGCAGCCCGGAAAATTGCACAGCCACTGGGCTGGGTGGACCCGGATAATCAGTGTTGGAAGTAACTGTGAATTCGGTGTTCAGCGAACTTCCATCTTTCAGGTTAAGTGTGAGCATGGCATTGTTTTGCCCGCGTTTGGGGTAGATCGCCGCCTCGACCATCCATTGAGCTTTTAGGGCTTCCATAATCTTGGTAAAGGATTGCGCCAGGTCATCCTGATTGGCAATAGCCGAAAATGCACCTGTGCTGGCGGCCATGCTCTGCAATTCCACCGTATTGATGTTGGCCTCTTTCGTAGAAAGCCCAATGGTATTGATGGGTACCTGGTCTTTCGTAGCCAGGTCAATCAACTCCTGGTAAGTATGTTGGCTGCAAACGCTGCCGTCGCGTTTTTCGTCTTTGCCATCTGTGAATAGAATAAGCGCTCTGCGTCCTGCAGATACTTTGGTCATAGATTCAACGGCGCTGTAAGCGGCATCATAAAGGCAGGTGCCGCGGTTGGATACCTGGTAGCGGTCAATTGCATAGCTGACAGCGGGGATGTTCTCGGTGAAATCCTGGATAAGCTTGATTTCTTCATCAAATTGGATGACGGCAAATAGGGAATTGTTGGGAGTATTATTGAGCGCAAGCTTGGCAGCCTCTTGGAGTTGCTGGGCGGCCCCCCCCATGCTTCCGCTTGAATCCAGAACGAGGGCGATATAGATCGGAATATCCGGTTTTTTGAACTGTCCCTCGGCGACAAAACTCGAACTTGATAGAGTTACTTGAGCGCTGGTCGTATCAACATTTAGAATTGGCGTTCCGGTTCGGTCTTCATAAACGTTGAAATAGACCTTCAAGGTCATTGCATCAGGCGTCTCCAACGTCGTAATCAGGTTGACTCGGATATCCCAGTTTGATGCCGATTGCCCGATTGCGATTATGTTGGGGGAGATCGAAAGAAGAATCGCCAGGAAGACAAACGAGACGGATTTCGCCAGCCGAGACACGTGATCCTCCATTTCGGATATCACAATTCTACGGAAGAAAAGCTTGAACCATTATATCAATTTCAAGCCCCTAATACAACCCCCTTTGCATAAGTGGTTCGCAATTTTCTGCAAAAAGCAGTATAATTTTCCTGCCGCCCCAGTAGCTCAAAAGGACAGAGCAGGGCACTCCTAGAATTTGGGCTTCACGCGAGAAATCCCGTGAATGCAGCGGCCAAATTCGGGGAAGCCTAAAGGGACAGCAAGCCATGATCCAGTTCCCAATGACAATTGGGACACAAGGCCGCCAAGTTGTCCAGGGAGTTCACCACCGACATAGGAGTATCGTCAGGAAAATCCTGGATCGGCCTGACATGGCAGACTTCGAAGTGCTTTGAATAACCGCACCTTGAACAACATTTCGGTTGATCCGAAGCATCATAAGTTCTTCTAGCCAGTTGGCGAATCCAAGCATTTGCCTGGTAACGAGCACGCTGGCGGATTTCAGCGATTGTAACTGCGCTGAAATCTCGCGGCTTTGTAGGGTCGCAGGCTTCGCAATAGCTCCGCCGGTACTTTGCCTCGGCCCCACAGGTTTTGCAGAAGAATTGCTGCCGCTTTCGTTTCGGAAAAAGCCGGTTGTTATAGCGAGCGGCGCAGGAAGTACTGCAGAACTTTGGGTTCAGTGTTTCGGCGCCACAATTCAAACACTTCATTGCTGTCTCCACGGTAATCCCGAGCTAAATTGACTTGAAATGGTATCACGTTAACTTTAACCGACTTTCCATTTCGAGTCAACCATGTGTAGAGACTAGACGGCCGCCACCTACAGCGCAGCAGGAGTATCCAGCGCCAGGGTGAAGGGATAGTCCAGGGAGCCAGGAAACTGGCGCAAACCAGAAGGCCAAGGTTGTGGGTTCAATTCCCGCCTGGGGCACAGGCAAATATAGACTCTATCGGGAATATCCGGCATCGAACGGTTGATTTCCCAATAAAGTCTAATTTTTATGTACGTTTGGAGACGATATGAATCCGTATGCGATTCGCACCTCGAGCCT
>MNXK01000153.1 GCA_001872165.1 Anaerolineae bacterium CG2_30_58_95 | reverse complement strand
GGTGCGGTGGAAGTTCAACAGGCGCATGATAATGGCTGGATTGAAATCCTTGAGCCAAGCGATCAAACATTACTCCGTCTATTGAAACAAGATTTGCATGAGGGGGAAGCAGAAGTCATTGCTTTAGCCTTAGAGTTGCAAGCAGATTTAGTTCTGTTGGATGAAACAGAAGCCCGTAAAGTCGCTGAACTTTATCAATTGCAAAAGACCGGGGTGGTTGGTTTGTTGATCCGTGCCAAATACATGCGTTGCATTTTCGCCCTTGTCTGTGCGGTCAAGATGTATTACAATTTGGTCATCTTGACCTGTTGGAGGCAAATATGGAGCAACTGATTGGCATGGCCGAAGCCAAGAGCAAATTCGCCAGCCTGATTGGGCAAACCGCTTATGGCGGGAAGCGCTTCATCCTGGAACGTCGTGGACAGCCGATGGCTGTCCTGATCGGTGTGGATGAATACCAGCGCTTGCGCGGTCTGGAGCAGGAAGCGCAACGGCTGCCAATGTCCCCCGAGCTTTACCAGCGTCAGCAGGAACTCGTCGCCCGGGCGCGGCGCCTGGAGGCGCAGTTGGGCGATCCGGTGGACCGACTGGCAAAGCTCCTCAGTACTCTGCCGCCGGAGGGGGATCGCTTCTGGTTGGATATCTACGAGACCGGTTGATGGCGCTCTACGACCTTGCTGATCCCGCGCTACCCTTACCACCTCAACTGGTGTTGGATAGCTCCTTGTTGCTGGCCCTCCGGCCTGGTGACGACAACCCTAATGCTCTGGCAGTCCAAGGGTTCGTCAGACGTTTGCGCCAGCAAATTGCCGCCTACCAGATGGTAGCCTGGCTTCCCCTGCCCGTGTTGCAGGAGTGTTATCACGTCATTCTTGCCAACAGTCTGCGTCGCGCCTGGGCAGCGATAGATCCTGCTGCCCGGCCGCCAAACTGGCTGGTGATGTACAAGCGTGAACCCAAACTGCTGGAGGTTGGATTTGTTGCGCTGGCGGAGTTCGAGGAAATCCTGTCCACTATCCCGCTGACGCTAGCCCAGCCGGAAGACCTGGCAACCTCTGCCGCTACCAAACCGTTGGAAGAGCGGCTGCGTTACTTTATCACCGCTTACTACCTGTTGCCTCAGGATGCGCTGATCCTGTCTGAGGCCGAACGACTGGGGGTGATGGCTGTGGCTACACTCGACCTGGACTGGCGGCGGGCAACAGCGTTTGATATTTACACCTGCCCGGTCGAATGAGGCCGATTCCCTCGCTGCAAGCTCTTCGGCACGAGCCTCAGGCCGAGGGCTCACCTGTGCCTGCGGCACTGGCGCAGGCATGGCAGCGCCTGGAAGGGCTGGTGAACATCGGTTGCCCACAATATAGTATTACCGCTCAACATTTGCGCGATCCGCGAGAATCTTTTGTATTGTGTCGCTGCGAGCGCTCTTCCCTGCACCGAACGCAGGACGGTGTGCGCCTGCCCTGGCGGGCTAGGCCAGGGAAGCAGTCTCCCAGCCCGCGAGGGGATTGCTTCGTCGCAAAGCATGCCCTGAGCGAAGCGAACGGGAACGCTCCTCTGGTGTTCAATCCGCCCGATGGCTTGGCGATAATCGGTTTCAACGGTAGCATCCTGGACACGGGCGTAGATCATGGTGGTGCTGATCATCTCATGACCCAAGAGCTTCTGAATGCGGGTGATGTCCATCCCACCATTCAGCAAACGCGTCGCACAGGTGTGCCGCAGGCGATGAGGGTACAGGTTTTCGATACCGACGGCAGCGCCGATGCGGGCGACGTGGCTACGCAGCACCCTGGCGGACGATCAGGCGCTTGCCGGGCAGATCGAGGTCCTGGACACGCAAATCGGCGCATTCACCGGCGCGCAGGCCGCTGTGGAGCAAGACGCCGCTCAGTGCATGCTTCACTGCGTTCCGCTCCCTGGCCTCCCGAAAAGACCTCGGGACGATGTCCCGTAAGAACGTCGGGATGATGTCCCGTAAGAACATCGGGACGATGTCCCGTAAGAACATCGGGATGATATCCCGTAAGACCTCGGGACGATGTAGCCCGCTACCTGAAACTGCTAGGTACACTTGCAAACTGCGCAAGTGCAGGCAGGCAGGGCAGGCAGGACAGGCATCGGCGGCCATCTCGTCACCTGCCCAGGTTAATCGTGATAAAGAAGATGCGGCGGGGGAAACAAGGTTGTGGAATACGGTATAATTGCATTACTGCAAGCCGTTTCAAGATCAGTCGGGAGAATTGGTATGAGTGACGACGCCTCGCGCCAGATTCGCGAGAATGTGTTATACGACCGGCGCTACCCTGTCCACCGAATTGCGGACAAATTGTTGCCGTACCTGCGTGCATTGGTTGAGCAATTCCATCCCGAGCAGGTGATCCTGTTCGGCTCTTATGCCTACGGTGAGCCGGATGAGCACAGCGATGTGGATCTGCTGGTGGTCAAGCCAGTGCAAGAGAGCAGACTAAAAGACAAGATCGCAATCCGCGCCGCGTGGTGGCCCATTCTACTCAGCGGCTCGCCTCTCTCGTTCGACCTTCTTCTCGCCAATCCTAAAGAGCACGCGAGACGCAGCCTTGCTGGCAGCGCATACTACAAAGAAATCACAGAAAAGGGTCTTCGTCTGGTATGAAGACTGATGAAGCGAACCCGTTGGATTGGTTGTCCGCTAGCGGCGGAAGCAGCCAGACGGGACACACGTTTTACACAGTTTGCGAAGGTTGCCCAATCCCTGACAGAACAATTTTGGGAGCAGCACTACCCCGGCGGCGATCTGGCGGAGGTCGGCTCTGATTATTACGAGCAGCGCCGGGCTGTAGGTGAGATGGCCGGGTTGATCGAAGGGGAACTGCGGCAGACAGGCGGCGAAAGCCCGCGGCAAGCCCAACCCCCTGCTGTATAGTTTCGGGGCAGAGGACGGGAGACGGGGGATGGGAGACGGGGGATGGGAGACGGAGGAGGGGAGACGGAGGACGGGGGATGGGGGACGGGAGTATGAAGCCGCGCTGGCGGCAGTCGCCGCCCAGAAATCGGCGGCGGGCGGACAGCGGCAGTCCACCCAGGAACTGGCCGAAGCCGAAAAATCTGCCCGTGATGCTTATCAGTCGCTGGCGAAGGCGGCGCGCGATCTTCAAGGATGACAAAGCGCGCCTGACTGCCCTGGGGCTGACGGGCGCGGCGCCGCGCGCCACGGCGGGGTTCCTGGCCTCTGCCGTTTCGCTCTTCGACAACGCGGCCGGCGCGCCGACCCTGGCAGAGTACGGCTACGACGCCGAACGGCTGGAATCGGAAAGGGCGAAGATCGCTGCC
>MNXK01000156.1:10346-11638 GCA_001872165.1 Anaerolineae bacterium CG2_30_58_95 | reverse complement strand
ATCTCTGAATCGTTTTTTTGATGTTTCCTGAGGTAAAATTGTGGTGTGAAGATCTATCTCGACACCAGCGTGTATAATCGCCCTTTCGACAACCAATCCCAACCCCGTATCTGGCTGGAGTCGCTGGCGTTGGGGCTGATATTGCAGTATGTGGAATCTGGCGAAGCCATTCTTGTCAATTCGACGGTTCTGGAATTCGAGAACAGCCGCAACCCATTCGAGTTGAGACGTGATTGGATGGCTCGTTGTTTAGGGCAGGCCGCTGTTTATCAACGGGTTGATGAAGCGATCCGGAATCGGGCGGAGAACCTTGAAAGACAAGGCCTGAAAGCAATTGACGCTTTGCATGTGGCTTGCGCGGAATCATCCGGCGCGGATTATTTCTTATCCTGTGACGACAGGTTGATCCGCAAGCAGAAGCGCTTTTCTGTAATAACCATGAATCCGTTGGATTTCGTTCGAAACGTAATGGGAGAGCGGCCATGACCGTACAAGTGATTAGTGAACGGCAGATTATTCAAGAAGCAGCCAAGGTTTTGATGGAGCATATGAGCCCCGCCAAAGCCACGCGCTTTTGGGTTTCCTGGCAGGTCGGTGAGGGCAATTACCTGGAAATTCGGGAGCAACTATTCGCAAAAGAAACTGTGGAGTCCCTATACACCCAAGTCGAAGAATTCCAGAAAAGGCAAAAAAGGAAGTAATATCAATCGGGGCCAGCCGGCCCCGATTTCTTATATTTCCCATCCCCCTGTCTCGCCTTCCCTCTACGGCTCTCTCACGGATAGCACCCCCTCCAGCCGTTCCAACTGTTCGCGGTCGAGCGTCACCAATTCCGCGCCGAAGCGCAGCGCCACGGCGGCGTAGACCGCGTCGCTGCCGCGCAGGCGGTATCTCGCTGCAATTTCAACCGCCTGTTCTGCCAGGGATTCGTCCAGCGGGATGAGTGTCAGGGTGGGAGTATCGCGGACTTCGTGCGCAAGTTGGATCCCCAATCCTGGATTGCCTTGTTTACGGGCAATGGCTGCGGCGATTTCCGGCAAAAGCAGAGCAGGCACGATAATCGGCGTGCCTGCTTGTTTGAGCGAGTTGAGATATGCCCAACTGTGGTCGCTGCCTTCTTCCGTCGGGCTAAAGGCGTTGACAAAGACACTGGCATCCACGGTGAGGGGCTGGCTCATCGGCGCATCTCCGAAAGAATTTCCACCGCGCTCTTCTCACTCTGCCAGCCTTTGCCAATCTCCTCGCGCAGTTTCTCCAGCCGCGCCCAGACTTCGTCGGCTTTGGCGCGGTCG
>MNXK01000156.1:0-10338 GCA_001872165.1 Anaerolineae bacterium CG2_30_58_95 | reverse complement strand
TAGTCCGCATCCAGCGGGATGATCAGCGCAGCCGGCTTGCCGCGCTGGGTGATCACGTAGCGGGCGCGCTGTTCCTTCACCGCCCGCACCACTTCCGAGGCGCGGGTTTTCAATTCACGAATGCCGATTTCTATTGTCATGGCCTGCCTCCTGCTCATTGTGGTTCCTTATGTAACCACATTGTACCTGCCTGTCCCGCACTCGTCAAGCAGACCTCCGAGTTCTCACAGAACTCGGAGGTCTAAGTTTATTACGTTTTACTTTCCCTTCTTCGCCGCCTTCTTACCTTTTACTTCTCTCTTCTCACTCTTCTTTTCAACGTATCTCTCCAGCACCCATCCCTCCGTCAATCCCACCACCGCATCCCCAGCCTTCATTTCCACCACCGCCTCGCCGCGCACGGCGGCGCGCTTGCGCAGCGGCGCGGCATCCAGGCGCGTGGACTTGGGCGCGGCTTTTGCCAGGTGCAGCGTGATGACCGCGTTGCCCTTGCCGCTCGCCAGCCCGGCCAGCGTGACCCTCGGCGGCAATTCCCAGGCGATGACGCCCTTGCCGTAGCGTCCCTGCGCCGGGAAATCCTTCTGTTCCACGCGCTTGGCTTTGCCATCCGAGGCAATGACAAATATCTCGCCCGTCGCGGGCAGGATCTGGCAGCCAATCACCTCGTCGCCCACGCCTAGCTTGATTCCGTTGACGCCCGCCGCCGCCAGCCCCATCGGGCGGACTTCCTCCTCGCTGAAGCGGATACTCATCCCCTGCGCCGTGGCGAGCAGGATCTGCTTCCTGCCATCCGTTAAACCAACCCATCCCAGGCTGTCGCCGCCTGCCCCAGGTGTTTTGGGGTCGTTGACCTTGACCAGCGTGAAGGTCTGCGCCGAGGGGCCGGGCAGCTCGCTGACCAGGCTCTTTTTGACCATGCCGCCGCGCGTCACGGTCAGCACGCAGGATTCTTCCGGCAGATTGCTCCTTTTGGCTGGCAGGCTAAACATCGCCGCCAGTTTATCGCCTTCCTTGAGCGGCGTGACCTTGTAGAAGGGGGCGCCCTCCGAGAGTTTCCCGGCTTCGGGCAGGGTGTGGACGGCGACTGCAGCGGCCGCGCCGCGCTCGGAGACGAGCACCAGGGTATCGGTCGAGGCGGCGCGCACCAACAGCCTCGGCGCATTGCTACCGCTCGGACGCGGCGGCTTATCATCGCGAGTGCGCGCCAGAATCCCAGCGTTCGTCACGCCCACCCAGACCACCTGTTCGGGCAGCAGCTCGCTGGTCGTCAGCGGGGCTTTTTTCGTCCGGCGGCTCAAGCTGACGATCTGCGTACGTCGCTTGTCAGCGTAAGCGGCCTTGACCTTGAGCAGCTCCTCGACAGCGACAGCGCGCATCTTCCTGGCGGATTTCAGCAGCCCTTCCAACTCTTTGATGAGCGCCAGCGTCTCTTTGTACTCGGTCTCGATCTTCTTGCGCTCCAGGGCGGCCAGACGGCGCAGTTGCATCTCCAGGATGGCGTTGGCTTGCATCTCGGTCAGCTTAAAGCGCTTCATCAGGCGGGCGCGGGCGGTCTCCACGTCGGGTGATTTCTTGATCAGTTCGATGACCGCGTCCAGATTCTTGAGCGCCACCAGCAGCCCTGTCAGGATGTGGGCGCGGGCGCGGGCCCGTTCCAGGTCATGTTCGCTGCGGCGGCGGATGACCGTCAGCCGGTGCTCCAGGTAGACGCGCAGCGCCTGCTTGAGGGACAACATACGCGGCTCGCCGCGTCCGTCTTCACCGACGACCAGGGCTAGCAAGATGATGCTGAAAGTGTTCTGCATCGGCGTGCGTTTGTATAGCTCGCGCAGCACGGCCTCCGGCTCGACGTTCTTGGTCAACTCGATGACGATGCGCATGCCCTGGCGGTCGGATTCGTCCCGCAGGTCGGTGATGCCTTCCAAACCGCCCTCGCGCGCCAGGTCGGCGATGCGCCCGATCAGGGTGGACTTGTTGACGGTGTACGGCAGTTCGGTGACGATGATGCGGTTCTTGCCGCGCTCCATCTCCTCGATGTGGACGCGTGCCTGGATCGTGACCCGGCCACGCCCCGACCCATAGGCGGCCTCGATGCCCTCCTCGCCTTTCTGTTGGATGATGACGCCCCCGGTGGGGAAATCCGGCCCCTGGATGAAGTCCATCAAGCGCGCAACGGGGATGTCGTCCATCTTCTCCCAGTGCTCGAGCATGTAGATCAGGGCGTCAACCACCTCGCCCAGGTTGTGGGGCGGGATACTGGTCGCCATGCCGACTGCGATGCCGGTTGCCCCATTGACGAGCAGGTTGGGGATGGCCGCCGGCAGGACGGTCGGCTCGGTGAGCGTCCCGTCGAAGTTGTCGGCGTAGTCAACGGTGTTTTTGCCGATGTCAGCCAACAGGTCCAGCGCCGGCGCGGCCAGGCGCGCTTCGGTGTAACGCATAGCCGCCGGCGGGTCGCCGTCCACCGAGCCGAAGTTACCCTGTCCATCCACCAGCAGGGTGCGCATGGAAAAATCCTGCGCCATGCGCGCCATGGCTTCATAGACGGACTGGTCGCCGTGCGGGTGATATTTGCCGAGCACCTCGCCAACGATGCGGGCGGACTTGCGGTAGGGGCTGTCGGCGCGGATGCCCATGTCGTACATGGCGTACAGGATGCGCCGTTGGACGGGTTTGAGGCCGTCGCGCGCATCCGGCAGGGCACGCGCCACGATGACGCTCATGGCGTAATCGAGATAGGATTGCTGCATCTCGTGGTCAATGTCAATCTTGCGGACGAGGCCGAGTTCCATAATTGCTCCATGGAAACACCACGAAGGACACAAAGGGTCACAAAGGAAAAACTTCGTGTTCCGTTGTGTCCTTTGTGGTGAATGGATGTTCTATTTTGGGTTTATCTTACGGGGAAAGGGGCGAAGCGTCAAGGAAAAAGGAAGGGGCGGCCTTGCGACCGCCCCGTCCCGATCACGGCGTAAAGTTGATGGTTTGAGAGAGACACGTTCCGCCGAGACCGTTTGCCGTGCACAGGGTGAAGGTGGCCGTGATGCTGTGCCCGCTGGGATCGTAATTGAACTGGCCAGGATTGACGTTGGCTACATTGCCGCTTTCGCCCGGCATCAGATCGCTCTGCTCCATTTCGAGCACACAACCGTTGTAAGACCGGAAGGAATCCAGGATGTGGGTTGTCGAGGTGGCTGTCGTATTGTCCGTTGCCACGATGCGGATGGATTCCCAGGTGACGCCTCCAGTGTTGGTGATCGAGAAACGGAAGGCATACTGCGGCGCGCAGTTCGTGATTCCGAGGTAGGCAACGGTGAATCCCGGGGCGGGGGTGGGGGTGGCAGCCGGTGTGAAAACAGGCACGGCCGCAAAGCTCCCAACCGGCGTGGCATAGAATGCCCACACCCAGCAGAAGGATGTCGGATCGTTGGGATTGCGGATGTAATAATACTGGCCGCTGGGGTCTTTCCCGAGCACCTGAACCGTCTTGCCGACCGCCAGCCCGCCGACTTGATCGTAAGCCTTGCCCGGCCCGAGGCGGCATTTCGTCTCTGTAGAGACGCTGAGGAATGCGCCTTCGGGTGTGGGAGTCAGCGTCACCGTGGGGGTCAGCGTCACTGTGGGGGTAAGCGTTGGCAGTGGGGTGGAGGTCATCGTCGCTTCGGGCTGCGGAGGCGGCGGTTGGGTCGGCGCTGGCCCGCCCTGGATTGCAGCCTGGGTGAGGGTGGCGGCCACCCCGGCGACGGCAGTCAGCATCGCTGCCGTGCCGTCCGCGGCGGGAGGGGGTTGGGTCGTGCTCGTGGTGGGTAAGAAGCAGGCGGCCTGCACAATTGCAATCAGGGTAAAAAGACATATCGCGCGAAATTTCTTTGCTGACATAAGACACCTCCTCATAAGACGCAGAACATTTAGATACCATATGGTAGCCCATAGGCTACCATAATAATACAATGTCTTCTGATCTAAAGCAATCCCTGTTTGTCTATTTAGAAAGTAGGGCGAGATCTATCTCGCCGCTACCTCTGGCATACTATAAACAACAAAGACCACCAAATCTGGTGGCCTTTGTGAATTTTCTTATCGGCTTTTTGAACAACCCCTTCAGAACCCTAATCCGTTGACGCTCCGTCTGGGATGTCCGTCCATTGGGAGGCCCCGGCTTCGGTGGCTTTCTCCGGGGTGATGAATCGCCCGTGGACGAAGCCCGTCCCGGCCGGGATCAGCTTGCCGATGATGACGTTCTCCTTCAAGCCGAAGAGCGGATCGGTGCTCGACCCGATGGCTGCGCCCGCCAGCACCTTGATGGTGTGCTGGAACGAGGAGGCCGAGAGGAACGAATCGGTGCTGAGCGAGGCTTTGGTCACGCCCAGCAGGATCTCCCCGAAGCGCGCTGGCGTTTTGCTCTCGCCGAGCATTTGCTCATTGATCTTCTTGATCTCCAACCGGTCCACGGGGTCGCCGGGCAGGTACCTGGTCTCGCCGGGGCGGGTCACCTGCACTTTCGCCATCATCTTGCGGATGATGACCTCGAAGTGTTTATCGTGGATGTTCTGGCCCTGGCTGCGGTACACCTTCTGGATCTCGGTCAGCAGGTACATCTGGCAGGCCTCGCGTCCCTGGATGCGCAGGATGCGGTGGGGGTTGAGCGAGCCTTCCGTCAGCGGCTGGCCGGCCTCGACGTGGTCACCTTCCTTTACCAACAGGCGGGATGTGGTCGGGATCTCGTATTCGGTTTCCTCGCGCTGCTCGTACGAGACGATGATCTTGCGCGCCTCGATGCGGACGCGCCCGTTGTGCGCGGCGGTCACGGTCGCCTCGCCGAGGGTTGCCAGCACATCGCCGGCTTTGACCTCGTCCTCTTCCTTGGCGGTGATGGTCCACTCTTCGGGAGCATCGTACTCGTCGTGGATCATCTCACTTTGTTCCACCCGGATGAGGCGCAAGTCGGTATATTTATCTGACTGGATGAGGCGCACCACGCCCTTGATCTCGGAGACGACCGCCTCGCCTTTCGGCTGCTTGCGCGCCTCGAAAAGCTCCTCCACGCGGGGTAGACCGGTGGTGATGTCGCCGCCAGCGGCCACGCCGCCGGTGTGGAACGTGCGCAGGGTCAGTTGCGTGCCAGGCTCACCGATGGACTGGGCGGCCACGATGCCGACCGCCGAGCCGAGTTCGACCATCGAACCGCGCCCCAGGTCAATTCCGTAACACTTGGCGCAGATGCCGTGGGTCAGCTCACAGGTCAGCGGCGAGCGCACTTTAACCTCCTGGATGCCCAGGTTGGCGACCTTGCGGGCCAGTTCGTGGTCAATCATATCATCTGGTTCGGCCAGCACCTCGCCAGTCTTCGGGTCGAGGATGCGTTCGGCTGCCAGCCGTCCATACAAACGGTCGAACATGGATTGCCCGGCGATGTCATCCTTCTTGCGGATCCAGATGCCCTCTTTCGTGGCGCAATCGTACTCGTTGATAATAACATCCTGGGCGATGTCCACCAGACGGCGGGTCAGGTAACCGGCATCCGCGGTGCGCAGGGCGGTATCGGCCAGGCCCTTGCGAGCGCCGTGGGTTGACATGAAGTATTCGAGAGCGGTCAGGCCCTCGCGGAAATTCGAGCGGATCGGGAACGGGATGATGCGCCCGGAAGGGTCAGCCATCAGGCCGCGCATACCGGCCAGTTGCGAGATGGGGCCATAGCCGCCTTTGGTCGCGCCGGAGTTGGCCATGGTTGCCAGGTTGCCATCCGGATCCAGATGGTTCCTGACGGCTTTGGCCACGTCAGCAGTCGTTTGCTGCCAGATCTGGATAACGTGCTCATTCTGCTCCTGCTCGGTCAGCAGGCCGCGGCGGAAGTCGCGTTGCACCAATTCCACTTCCTGCAAGGCATTGGCGATGATATCCTGTTTTTCTGGCGGGATGGTGATGTCGGCTACCGAGAGGGTGGTGCCGGAGCGCATAGCGTACTCAAAGCCGATGCGCTTGATCTCATCGGCGACGTTGGTGGTCACCTCCTGGCCGCAGAGTTCGTAGACCTCCGCGATCAGGTCCTTCACGCCGCCTTTCTCCAATTTCTCGTTGACAAATTGGACTTCTTCAGGAAGGACGCGGTTGAAGAGCACGCGGCCGACCGTCGTATCAATCATGCGGGTTTCCAGCTCGGTCAGGCGCGTGCCGTCGTCGCTGTACCAGGTCTTGACCCGCAGCTTGATCTTTGTGTGAATGTCCACCTGTCCCAGTTGGTAGGCCAGATCAACCTCGTCAATATCTGCGAAGGCGCGCCCGTCCCCCTGGTGTGGCTGGTGGTGATCCATGGTCAGGTAATAGACGCCCAACACCATGTCTTTCGAGGGGCCGATAATGGGTTCGCCGTCCGCGGGTTTGAGCAAGTTCTTGGAAGCCAGCATCAATCGGCGGGCTTCCTGGACGGCCTTCTCAGAAAGCGGCACGTGGACGGCCATCTGGTCGCCATCGAAGTCGGCGTTGAAGGCGGTGGTCACCAGCGGGTGAAGCTGGATGGCCGAACCCTCGATCAGCACCGGTTCGAAGGCCTGGATGCCCAGGCGGTGCAGGGTGGGAGCGCGGTTCAAGAGCACTGGCCGCTCCTTGATGACCTCTTCGAGCACTTCCCAGACCTCGGGCCGGTTGCGCTCGATAAAGCGCCGCGCGCCCTTGACATTGGCGGCGTAATTGTGCGATACCAGCCGGGCAATGACGAACGGGCGGAACAGCTCCAGCGCCATGCTCTTGGGCAGGCCGCATTGATATAGTTTCAGTTGCGGGCCGACCACGATGACCGAGCGGCCAGAGTAATCTACGCGCTTGCCGAGCAGGTTGCGTCGGAAGCGGCCTTTCTTGCCCTTGAGCATATCGCTCAAGGAGCGCAGCTCGCGCCGGCCACGCCGCGAGAGCGCCTTGCCGCGCTGCGAGTTATCAATCAGCGAGTCGACCGCCTCCTGGAGCATGCGCTTCTCGTTGCGCACGATGACATCCGGCGCGCCGAGTTCGAGCAGCCTCTTCAGACGGTTGTTGCGGTTGATGACCCGCCGGTACAGGTCGTTCAGGTCGGAGGTGGCAAAACGGCCGCCGTCCAACTGCACCATCGGGCGCAGGTCAGGGGGGATGACCGGCAGAACGGTCAGGATCATCCACTCCGGGTGGTTGCCCGAACGGCGAAACGCCTCCACAACCTTGAGCCGGGTGGTGGCTTTCTTGCGCTTCTGCTTGGACTTGGTGGTGCGCACTTCGTGCCACAGTTCCTGGGAAAGCTTATCCAGGTCGAGGCGGTGCAGGATCTCATAAAAGGCCTCGGCGCCCATGTCGGCGCGGAAGACCTGTCCCCAGCGAGATTTCAGTTCGCGGTAGCGGGTCTCGCCCAGAAAGGTGAAGGGGCGCAGTTCCATCAATTCGTCACGCGTGTGGGCGTTCTGGTCTTGCAAAGCGGAGGCCTGGTCCTCTAATTGGTTGCGCAGGGCGTTCATTTGCTCCTCCGCTTCGGCCTTGACCTGGGCAGCTTCCATCTTGACCGATTCAAGCTCGCGCTGCTTCTGGTCTTTCAGCTCGTTCTCCAGGCCTTCCAGTTGTTCCTGGACACTTTTCTGCACCTTCTTGAGGTGTGAGGCGGTGGCCGTCTTGCCGGCCTCGGCGATGACCATCTCTGACTTGCCGAAAACAATGGTTTCCTTCAGAGGCTTGCCCATGCTCTCCTGGAGCAAGCCTTCGAGGCGCTGACCTTCCTGAATGATGGGTTCCAGCCGGGTCGCGATCAACTCGTCATAATGCCGTTCCAGCTCGTGCTTACGCTGCGAGTGTTCGCTGAGCTTATGGTCACGCGAGGTTTTGATCTCGGCGATCTTGGCGTTGATCTCGGCTGCCTGTTCGCGTTCCGAAACAGAAATCTCGTCTTCCAGGCGTTTGAGGGCCTTCTGGCGGGCCTCCTCGTCCACGTAGGAGACGATGTACTGGGCGAAATACAGCACCCGGTCCAGGTTGCGGCGCGAGATGTCGAGCAGCTGGCCCAGGTACGAGGGGATGCGCCGCGTGTACCAGATGTGGGCAATGGGCGTAGCCAGTTGGATGTGTCCCATACGCTCGCGCCGGACGGCCGAGCGGGTCACTTCCACGCCGCATTTGTCGCAGGTGATGCCCTTGTAACGGGGATTCTTGTATTTGCCGCAGTAACACTGCCAGTCGCGCGTCGGGCCGAAAATGGCCTCACAGAAAAGGCCGTCCTTCTCAGGCCGCAGGCGACGATAGTTGATGGTTTCTGGTTTAAGTACTTCACCATACGACCAACTGCGTATGGTTTCCGGCGAAGCCAGGCTGATACGAAGCGAAGTAAGCCCCTTAGTTTCCACTATATCGTCTCCTCATCTTCCGAATGCCTGCACTTGTGCAGGTACCAGTAAGCACTGCGAACGACCGCCAATCCCTGTGACACCGTTCGTGCCGCGAACACCGGCGGCATCAGCGAAGCGATCCTGTGGACGCCGGTGCGAGACGGCAACGAATGCTCCGCTCCAACGCGCCCTACTTTTTCCCGCGCACTCGGCAAGCAAAAGCAAGCGCATGAGACTTTTTGTCTCAAGCGCTCGCCTTATTTCGCAGATTCTGATTATCAATCAACGGTGCGAATTATACCTGTTTGGTCAGGATTCCGTCAAGGGAAATATTTGCCCTGTTAGCCTAAAGTAGTAAAGTCCCATTCTGCCAAAGTTAGAATGCCCCCTTCGGCAAACCAGAAAGGATTCCGCTTATGGTTTCGCGCGAATACGAAAGCTTTTTTCCGTCGCAACCGCAAAATTACCCACTAGGCGTTCGGCATGTTCCTTCAACACAGAAGCGACAACTTGTGCCCGGTGATTTGGCCTTTCATCTTGGAGACGCAGCAACAAAACGCCATGATGCTCAAACCCACCCCGAAATACCAACTCCCCGAAATCTTGCCTCTGCTCGGCCTGGATTGCCAAATCCAGGCCTACTGCGCCGGATTTGGCAATCCGGCGTGAGCGGAAACTAGCCAAGCACATAATTTGCTACTATGTCCGATTTTCATCCAGGGCAAGTTCGACATCTCCGCGTCATCGGCTTGGGGTATGATATCGCCTACGTAAAGCACATCATGTCCCGCACCTTTTAGGTATCGGGTTACGGCCTTACCGGAGGATTCGTCTACAATAAACCGCACCCATGACTCCTAGGCTGTTACGATCATCGGCTCGATTTCTTCGAGCGCTAATGCCCTGGCCGCGTAGGCCAGGGCGGCGCGAATGTCTTCCAACTGCAACTTGGGGTACTCATCCAGGATTTCCTGTTCCAAAACTCCCTGAGACAGCATTTTGACAATTAATTCGACAGGTATTCGAGAGCCGGCAATAACAGGCTTGCCAACCATAACTTTGGGATTGATAGTAATCCGAGGCAGTAAGTCAAACTCATCCATGGATTTCGACCTCCGAGATCATAATTATACCTGAAAGCACAGCGATTCAATCTCGAGAAGCACGCCTACTCAAACTTCAGCAGTTGCAGGATGTCTAACAAAGCCGCGGCGAATACCTCCTCCATAACGCTTGCCTCGACCTGGTACCTGCCGCCGAACGAACCGTCGCCGTACACCCTGCGGGCCTCTTCCGCGTCCATAATCCCCGGCACGCGCGGCGGAACCTTCTCCTCGTCCGGCAGCTCGCCGACGATGTTAAACGGGAAAGCCTCCAGCCAGTTGGCGTGGGAGGGTTTGATCTGGTGCTTCTCCGCCACCGCCAGCACGCTGTTGGCGGTCCACCAGTCGTACCAGGCCAGTCTGAGTCCGGGTAAGCTGTTGATGATTTCGTGAAGTTGCCCGCGCGCCGGGCTGTTACCGCCGTGTCCGTTCAGCAACAGGATGCGCCGGAAGCCGTGTCCATACGCCGAGCGGAGGAGATCCTCGACTGCGGCAATCAGCGTGCTGACGCGCAGGCTGAACGTGCCGGGATATTTCAGGAAATACGGCGAGCAGCCAAAATTCAGCGGCGGCGCGACCAGCACGCCGGTCTGCTGGGAGGCGGCATCCGCCAGGGCGAGCGGGATCTTGACATCCGCCAGCAGGCTCAGGTAGCCGTGCTGCTCGGTCGCGCCAAGCACCAGCATCAGCCGATCCTCGTGCTTGAGATATTCTTCCACGTCCATCCAGTTCAGTTCTTCGAGACGCATCGGTCGGCGCTCCGCTGATTCGAGGTTGGTAACCTGGTTCGATTGTACACCACCCTCCGCCAAATGTGTCCCTGCGAGTAAATCCACAGCGGAAGAAACTCAAATCGCATGGGGGAGTGGTTTTTATTTCGGGAGATGTCCGCCAAATAA
>MNXK01000238.1 GCA_001872165.1 Anaerolineae bacterium CG2_30_58_95 | reverse complement strand
AAGGCTTTTTACGAGGGCGAAATCGCCGAGGCCATCGCTGCGACGATACAAAAGGCTGGCGGCTGCATGACCGTGGCCGACCTGGCCGCGCACACCTCCACCTGGGATGAACCCATCAGCGCCACCTATGGCGGCCTGCGGCTGTGGGAATGTCCGCCCAATGGGCAGGGATTGACTGCGCTGATCGCCTTGAATATCCTGGCGGGCTTCGACCTGCCTGCCGACCCGCTCTCCGCTGACCGGCTGTATTTGGAGATCGAAGCCCTGCGTCTGGCCTTCGCCGATACGCGCTGGTACGTGGCTGATCCGCGGCATCGTGCGACTTCCGAAGTCTCGAAGACTTCGGAAGTCTGTTCGGCTTTACTCTCTAAAGAATACGCCGCCGAACGGCGCAAACTCATCAATCCCAAGAAAGCCACGCTCGACCAGCCGCGCGGCGCGCCAGTGGCTGGCTCGGATACCGTCTACTTGTGCGCGGTGGATAAGTGGGGCAATGCCTGCTCGTTCATCAACAGCAATTACATGGGCTTTGGCACGGGCATCGTGCCTTCCGGCTGGGGTTTCACGCTGCAAAATCGCGGTCACGGTTTCAGCCTCGACCCCGCCCATCCGAACGCCCTCGCGCCGGGGAAGAGGCCGTATCACACGATCATTCCCGCGTTAGTTACCAGAGAACAGAGAGTAGAGAGTAGTAATCCACTGACCTCTACTCACCATTCTCTATTCTCTGCTTTCGGTGTGATGGGTGGCTTCATGCAGCCGCAGGGACACCTGCAAGTCTTCCTCGCCCTGGCTCAGGGATTGGATCCACAGTCCGCGCTGGAACTGCCGCGCTTCTGCATCGAAGACGGGACGGCTGGCGGCGCGGTGGCGTTGGAGGAGGGCGTACCGGCGGCGGTCGTGGCCGATTTAACGGGACGCGGCCACCCGGTCCGGGAAGTGACGGGCTGGGAGCGAGCGTTGTTCGGGCGCGGACAGGTCATCCTGCGCGATCCACGTACCGGCGTCTTGACTGGAGGCTCCGATCCGCGCGCGGATGGCTGCGCGATGACGCTGGCTTGAGGGTAAAATTGGCTTCAAAACCCGCTTGCATCCGCCCTTTTCTCGTGCTATAATGCGCACAACTTAGCTGCTTGCAACATCCTCGTAGGGATGACAAGTTTACTGCATGTGGAAAATACCCAACCTTATAAAATGGAATAGTTGATCACAAGCCCATCTGTGGGGGCGCTTGTTTTCGTTTGCATTTCCTTCGTTCCCAAATCAAATTTCATCGAGAAAGCCAATATGAACATACTTGAACTTGGAAGTAAACCGCTCGCTGAGCTTCGCGCGCTGGGCAAGGATATGGGCGTGCCGAACGCCAATCGCCTGAAGAAGGAAGCGTTGATCCTGCACATCCGCCAGTTGGAGGCTGAGAAAGAAGGCCTCGAGGTGCGCGGCGGCATCCTGGAGATCATGAGCGAGGGCATCGGCTTCCTGCGCTCGGAGCGCTACCAGATCGGCGAGGATGATGTCTACGTCTCGCAGGCGCAATTGCGGCGCTACGAAATGCGCTCCGGCGACCTGGTGATCGGCCACGTCCGCCCGCCGCGCGAATCTGAACGGCACTATGGCCTGCTCAAGGTGGAGACGGTTAACGGCGTGGACCCTGAGGAGGCTCGCCGGCGATTGAGGTTCGAAGACCTGACGCCGATCTTCCCGGAAATACGCTTCGACCTGGAAACCAGGGGAGACATCTTGGCCACGCGCTTGATCAACCTGATCGCTCCCATTGGGCGCGGCCAGCGTGGGCTGATTGTTTCACCGCCCAAGGCCGGGAAAACCACCATCCTGAAACAGATTGCCAATGCGATTTCTACCCAATATCCGGATGTACATTTGATGGTGGCCCTGATCGGCGAGCGGCCCGAGGAAGTGACCGACATGGATCGCTCGGTGGATGCCGAGGTGATCGCCTCGACCTTCGACGAGCCGGTCACCTCCCATGTCCGCACGGCGGAGATCGCCCTTGACCGCGCCAAGCGTCTGGTCGAGATTGGCCGCCACGTGGTCATCCTGATGGACTCCATTACCCGCCTGGCGCGCGCCTATAACCTGGTGGTTAGCCCATCTGGGCGCACGCTTTCGGGCGGTATGGATCCCTCGGCGCTCTACCCGCCCAAGCATTTCTTCGGCGCGGCGCGCAACATCGAAGAGGGCGGCTCTTTGACCATCATCGCGACCTGTATAGTGGATACTGGCTCCCGCCTGGATGACGTGGTGTACGAGGAGTTCAAAGGCACCGGCAACATGGAGCTTTTGCTCTCGCGCAAGCTGCAAGAACGGCGCATTTTCCCGGCTATAGATATCGAACGCTCGTCAACCCGCCGCGAGGAGCTGCTGCTTGGCCCGGATCTCATCCAGCGCGTTTGGCTAATGCGTCGCATGTACATCCAGATGGTCTCCACGCCGCCGCAAGGCGCCGGTATGGATAACGCCCTGGCGACAGAGGCTATCCTGCAACGCCTGTCCAAGACGAGGAACAATCAGGAATTTCTGGAAAATTTGACCGAAGAGATGTAAACCTTTCGAGTACAAACATGCAATCTGCGCGCCTGTTCAGCATTTTCAGTTGGGTCGTGACCGGCCTGATCGTACTCTCGCTGCTTGGTTTTACATTTTGGAAGATACAACCCCTCGAGTCCCCAACCACAGCGGAATTTTCCCCAACGATAGCCCCAACGGCAGAAGATGGCAAAATGCCATCTTTGACCAGCCTTTCAGCCTCCACGATCAAAGGCATACCTCGCCTGGTCTCCTTGAATACCAGTATCCCCGAGCAGGCGCGTTATTACTCGGAAGAATACAAAGTCAAGCGCGGCGACTCGGTCTTCGGCATTGCCAAGCAATTCAACATCAAGCCGGAGACGCTGCTGTGGGCGAATTACGACCTCCTTCAAGACAGCCCGGATAGCATCCGCGTCGGTCAGGTATTGAAAATCCCTCCAGTGGATGGCGTTTTTTATACGTGGCAGGCAGGGGATACGATCGAGGCCGTCGCCGCGAAATACAAAGCCACACCGGATGACATCCTGGATTGGCCCGGCAATGACATTGATCTGACCAATCCCGACATAAAACCGGGCACATACGTGATGGTGCCGGGAGGACAGCGTGAGTTCGTCCAGTGGATCATACCGACGATTGCGCGCGGTCGGTCTGGCACGGCGAGTGTTTCCGGCACCGCCTGTGGTGATGGGCCGGTCGGCAGTGGCGCATTCGTATGGCCGGCGGATAACCATTATTTATCAGGAAATGATTATTGGGAGGTCAATGGGCAAGGCCACTTGGGAATTGACATCGCGGCCGGCGAAGGCGCCATGGTTTATGCAGCCGACAACGGCGTGGTAACGATGGCGCAGGGCGGCTGGAACGGCGGTTACGGCAACGTGATCATGATAGACCATGGCAATGGTTACGTTACATTGTATGCCCACTTGAGCCAGATCAATGTCGACACCTGCCGGGGTGTCTACGCAGGTAATTTGATCGGCCTGGCTGGTAATACGGGCAACTCGTTCGGTGCGCACCTGCATTTCGAAGTTCGCTTGTATGACGGCTTCCGCAATCCTTGGTATGTTCTGCCTTAATGCCTATCTGAAAACCCTCCGGAACGCGGACTTTAGTCCGCAATGTAGGGCAGACTGAAGTCTGCATTCCGTTATTCGGATAGGCTC
>MNXK01000227.1 GCA_001872165.1 Anaerolineae bacterium CG2_30_58_95 | reverse complement strand
GGGAGGTCAGGCCAAGCGAACCAACCGGCAAGAGTGAGATTGTCCAGGGGCCAAGTGAAGAAACTGTCTATCGTTGCGTGGTTTTCCTTGAACCGATTCAATCCGGCGAGGAGTCATCCAGGGCTTCTGAGCCTGTTTGCTCGGCAGGGAACATTGATGCGGTTGATGGTTACTCTCTTGCCTCGAGCTACCTGATTGCCAAGTTCTACGACAACACCAACTATACCACTCTCCTCGTTGAGTACTATGGAGCTTTGGCTTGTTCCCCCACTATAAGTTATGGGGTCACATCCCTCCCTAGCAACCTCAACAACAAATTCGCTTCTGGACAGTCATACTCCAACTGCAACCGCATCTACGTCTACGATTTTACCAATTATGGGGGACCCTCTTACTCCTGTGGGCCAAATTGCTCGAGCTTCTATGCGCTGAACGACTATGTGAGCTCGTGGCGAACTACGCAGTAGAAAAGGGACTCTCCTCACAACCCTCTTTTAGGCTACTCAATCGACAAGTCCTACAAGCATAGGCAGTTTGTAGGACTTGTGGTATTTTAGACGGGAGGATCTGCCCAACACTGCATAAAGCCGACAGCGGGCTTTGCCTGCTGAAGGTATGCGCCACAAGCCAGCGAACTTGGTTTGAAGGCAAAGGTGTCTTGCCGCCCCGCCCGCTGCGGCTTATGCTGGCCGTTGGCCGAAAGAAGGTAAATTCGAGATTGTTGGTAAGGCTTTGGATGGGCGAGGCATTGGAATTGTTTGCCGAATTACCACCAGCGTTAAAGCCCGTATAATGGTAGCTTGTACTGCCAGCTACCATAATCACCGTTTATGAAGATAAGCCCAATTGAGGTAACTATGGCTGAAAATTTCTGGCAAGGTGAAACCTGTGAATATTGCGCGGCGAAATTGTCGAAAAACACGTGACGATGCACCGAAAGGTAAAGGGCAATTACGTTCTGTTGGAAAACGTGCCGGCAGGTGTATGTACTCGATGCGGCACGCGCTATTATTCAGCTAACGTTCTCAAGACCATTGAGGAAAACCTACGTGGACGGCGGAAAGCAAGCCGCGAGGTGGTTGTGCCTGTCTATGCCTGGCCGGGATAGCGCAATCGTAGTACCCATGCAGATAAAATGACCGGAGGTCTCAATTGCCAGTTGTGGAGACCTCCGGTCACGTTTGTATCATGGCTGCGCATCAAGCCGGGACACGCTCGCTGAGGATCAAATTGACGAGGGGCAAAGACTTCAGTTCAAGCCGCGACAGGTCAATTGATTTGCTGGCATCCTCAATCTCAACACCGACGACCCGGTTATTCTCGTCGTAATCCAAAACGACGCCGGGAGATATTTCTTCAGAATCTCTACTAACGCCATCTGCCAGCTTGATATAGAGCATATCTGTATCTTGATAGTATTGGAGAACCATATTCTCGTTTCTTTCACGGGCGAAAACGGCGGGCAAAGAGAACGTTAGTTCGCGAGAATGAACTCGCCAATTCTGCGGATCGCGTCCCGGCCCTCAGGAATGAGACTGGCCGCGAAGTGCCAGACGTGCTGCATCCCTTCCCAAACCTCCAGCGTAACGTCCACGCCAGTGGCCTTCGCCTTTTCGGCCAGGCGGGTGGAATCGGAGAGCAGGATTTCGTCCGAGCCGACCTGGAGGAGCAGCGGCGGCAGGCCGCGCAGGTCGGCGTACAGCGGTGAGACCAGCGGGGCGCGCGGGTCGGTATCCCCCAGATACAGCGGCGCGAATTGGCTTTCCTTTCCGAAGTCCACGATCAGGTCAACTTTGGCCTTGGTTTTCAGGGATTCGCCGGTAAACGCCATGTCCGTCAGGGCTGAAAGGAGGATGGCCGCAGACGGCAAGGGATCGCCAGCCTCGCGCAGGGCAAGGAGCAGCGCAGCCGCCAGCCCGCCGCCGGCCAAGTCTCCAGCGACGTAGATTTTATCCGCCGGGGCGCCAACGGCTAACAGCCAGCGATAGGCAGCCAGGGCGTCCTCCAGCGCGGCCGGGAAAGGATGTTCAGGGGCAAGACGGTAATCCAGCACCAGGGCGCGCGCCCCGGCCGCCGCGGCGATATTGGCCGCCAGGGCGCGGTGAGAGTTGATGGAACCGGCAATGTACGATCCGCCATGCAAGTATAGGACCACTCGTCCGGCGGTAATTCCCGCAGGTAGGATCCATTCGGCCGGCACGCCTCCAGCCGACACGGGCGTGCAGGCGATCTTGCCCAGCGACTTGAAACTTTTCGCCAATTCTTCAAGTTCTCCACGTTCTTTGCGGATATCTATCGCCCCGCCCGAAGGGGAGAAAAACCGTTGGGCGCGAAAATATAGTCTGAGCAAGCGGAACTGCCAACTGAGCATGAGCTTTTCCTTTCGCCCGGGACGAGCTTATATTTGCACGAAGCGATCCACATTGACGACGAAGATCGTGGCGCGCTTTTCGCCATCGCCAGAACTGGATGTTTTTTCGCGTATAACCTGGATGGCAGCCTCTACACGCTCGGCATCCACGCCGACGAGGAAAGTTGCGACGCCGCGCCGCAGCAGGCCGCCAGTCGAGGCGATGCGCGTCACGCGGAATTTGGCCGCGGTCAGGGCCTGGGTTACGGGGTCGGAGTCAGCATCACGCAGAATGGCAATGATCAATTTCATGGCTAAAACTCCTCGAATCGTTCCACTGGAATGACGAAAATGGTCGCGCCGCCGACTGTCACCGGCACGGGCGTAGGCAGCGGCAAAGGAGAGCCTTCCAATGGGATGGCGAGATATTCCACGCGCTGGCGGCAGGAGCGCTGCAGGGCCTCGACGGCCTTCTCGGTCATGCCCTCTGGCAGGCCAATCAGCAGGGTGGCGTTGCGCCGCCCCAGGAAACCGCCTGTGCTGGCCAAATGGATGATCGGCGCGCCCAGCACGTTCAGGGCGCGCCCCGCCAGGTCCACGTCCTGTTCCTGGACGACGGCGGCGATCAAATGACGAATGGGGTGACAACGAATGATGGGATGTTCCATAGAGCAGATACTCCTTACTCCGGGCAGACCAACGTATCGGACGGATCGCTGAGGGCCACTGTCCTGCCATCGGGAAAAGTGACTTCGCTCTGGTCGGAGCGGCGCGTGACGCTCAAGCCTCTATATTTTACCGTAACCGGCCATGGAAAGGGGTTCTTCCCGCTCAAACGGAGGCGGCTCCCCGGCAGGAACTGCACGCCCAGCGTTTGCAGGAACAGTCCCAGCGGGGCCAAGCCCGCCAGGGCATTGCGCTCGCCGATGCCCACGCCCCTCTCAGCGTGATAGGCCCTGTAAAAAGCGTGCTGCTGCTTCAGATTCAAGATGACGGCATTCATCGAGCGGGCAATCAGTTGCGCCGCCTCGCTGTAATAACCGTACGTCAGCAGACCTTCCCCGATCAGTTGCTGCCAGGGCATCTGCACGCTCAAGCAGATCGTTTCGGCCGGCGGGCAAGGGAGCGAGGCGCAAGCCGAGACTCCGAAGGGATGGTAGAAGCGATCCGTGTCCAGCAGGCCGCGCTCGATCAACGAGGCGGCATGTCGCTCCTCAGGAATGCCAGCCCACAGCGGCAGGAACAAGGTCTGGTCTTCCTGAGTGTAATCTACCGTGGAGATTGTGACCTGATCGTTTGGCTCGAGGCCGGCAACCTCTATCTCGTTCAGTTGAGTATATACTTCCCGGCTGGTGAGGGCGGCGTTTTCCATGTGCCACTGAACATCCTGCCGCTTTATTAGTTCGGCTTGAGCGCCGCTCGATGTCTGACCTTTGATGGTTACTTCCAAACGCCGGAAAGCCTTATCCTTCGTTTGGACGCGGATCAATAGGCGCACTGGCGCGGTGTAAGACCTTTTCAGCTTGAGTTTGCCCGAGCCGCGCCGCTTCGCCAATGCTTTTCCGGCCAGACTGCGATGGGTATCGCGGTCACGATAGTGGTACATGGCCGACCCGGCATTCCAGCATTCCTCGGTCTCGATGCGCAGGGCTACCGCCCGGAACTGCAACATTTCAAGTTCCTCGCTGCGGCCCAGCTTCTCCGCCATCTGGATCAGGCTGCGGCACTCGCGGTACAGGCTGGCTGCCAGGGCCGGGCTTTCGACCGTCGCGATGTCCACGCCCTGCGCCCACGCGTGCCACAGGTTAAAAGCCGGATTGTCCTCGAAGCCGGTCTGCAGGGGATGATCCCATTCGGGGACGCCGTCCCCGTCGCGGTCATGATCTGGAGCGAA
>MNXK01000217.1 GCA_001872165.1 Anaerolineae bacterium CG2_30_58_95 | reverse complement strand
CGAAGCGTGTCCGTTCGCGAGGAGGGATGACGCGGCGCAGTTCGTCCGCCAGCGGCTTGGTAAGATATAGATTGAGTCGCTCTCTAATCTCAGGCATGGCGCAATCCTTTTGCACTACATGTTTGCACTGCGATTATACACCAACCTGTTCTCCGTTGCGCAGCGACTCCACCGCCGCGAACGTGGCCTTCGTTACGCCGATCAAATGCTCATACGGGATCGGCGGCTGCCCCCCCTCGCGGATGGCCTTGACAAAGGCCTGCCACTCGCCAAAGTGACCCTTATCCTGCCGCAGGGTGGACCTGACCACTCTGCGCCTGCCATCCTGCACCATCTCCAGCGAGCGGAAATCATCCAGAACAGCGATACGTCCGCCGCAGAACACCTCGACGCGCTCCTTGGGAAAGGCTTTGTCACCGTTGGCGAGGTAATCTACCACTCCAATCGAACCATCCGGGAAGATGAAGGTCATGCTGACATTATCCTCGCGGTATTTGCCGTTATCGGGCAGGCCATGCGCGCTTACGCTGACAGGCGGCTGACCGACGAGGAAGGTAATGAAATCCACAAAGTGACAGCCTTCCCCGATGATCCGTCCGCCGCCCTGAACTGGGTCATGGGTCCAGTGGTTGAGGGGGATGTAACCGGCATTGACGCGATAGTGCACGAAGAGTGGCTCGTGGCGGGCGACGAGTGACGAGTGAAGCAGTTGGGCGAGAGGGGCAAAGCGGCGATTAAAACCAGTTATCAGTAAACAGCCTGCCCTGAGCGAAGTCGAAGGGTTATCAGTGATCAGTAACTGATCACTGATAACTGATAACTGATCATTTGAAATGGCCAGTGGTTTCTCCACAAACACATGCTTCCCTGCTTGCAACGCCTTTACCACCAAACCGGCGTGAGAGTCGTGTCGCGTGAGAATGGCGACTGTGTTGATATTGGGATCATTGATGATTTCATCATCGCTGGAGGTGGCGTAGGCAAAGCTGAATTTCCGCGCCGAGTGCTGGGCGTGCAATCCACCTGCTGAGGCGATGCCAACCAGTTCGATATCCTTATTTTTCTTGATGACAGGCAAGAGCATTGCGTTAGCAAATAGACCAGCGCCAAGCACACCAAGTTTGCAGGTTGCAGGTTCGAAGGTTTGAAGATTGAACCTGACAACTTTCGAACTTTCCAACCTGTCAACAGCTTTGGGATAAGTCAGCAATACGCCGAGGAATGGCTCCTTTTTCTTGCCAGTGATAATCTCATAGGCAGCCGGCGCCTTTTCGATGGGGAAACGATGCGTTATCAGCGGTGCAACCTGCAATTTGCCATTAGCCATCAGCTCGATGACTGCTTCCAGGTTGCGTCCCTCCGTCCAGCGCACGTAGCCGAGAGGATAATCCTGGCCGCCTTCCTCGTAAGTACTATCATAGCGGCCGGGGCCATAGGAGCGCGAGTTGACGAAGGAGAGTTCTTTTTCGTAATAGATCTTGCGGGGAATGGTCAGCCCCACCGCGCCTGTTGCCACCACGCGCCCGCGGTCACGTGCGATGACCCCGGCCAGTTCCACCGGGTCGTTGGACGGGGTGTCGGCGCAGATGAGGATCACGTCAAAGCCGCGATGGGTGGTAAAGGCTTGGGCGGAATCCACGGCCTGGTCGCGGGAGCAGGCCTGAAGTCCGAGAGACGAGGCGAGTGCAACCCGCTGCGGGTTGATGTCAATGCCCAGGACACGGCAGCCGGCCGCGGCGGCGATCTGCAGCGTCAATAACCCCAAAAGACCCAAACCGATCACCGTCACGCCCTCTCCCACCTGCGCTTCGGCCAAACGGAAACCGTGCAGGGCGATGGCGCCGAGGGTGGTGAAGGCAGCCGACTCGAAATCCACGCTGTCAGGAAGGGGCGCCAGCAGGTTGCGCGGCACGAGAGCATACTCGGCATGGACGGCATAGCCGCCGCCCGCGCAGGCCACACGCTGGCCAACCTTGAAACCGGCGAGGCCCTCGCCCAGCGCGACGATCGTGCCCGCCGAGGAATAACCCAGCGCCATCGGCTGGTCGAGGCGGTTGAAGGCCGCCGCGAGGGTGGTGAGCAGCCCTTCGCGGCGGGCCTTGTCGAGCACCTGCTTGACGAGGTCGGGGCGGGAGCGGGCTTTGCCAACCAGCGATTTCTCGGCGAATTCCACCACCATGCGTTCCGTCCCGGCCGAGACAAGCGAGGCGGCAGTCTTTACCAGCGCCATGCCAGGATGCGGGGTGGGAATGGGAACTTCTTCAATGGTGGTCTTACCTGTCTTCATATTCTGGAGAACTTGTTTCATTCTTTTTCTGTCCTTGGTTGTGGTCGAGTAGAGTATACCGCAAGAGCACTCAAATCAAAACTCCCCCGAACCATCTCAACCTCCTCCTTATTGCTGTATAATAGCTCAAGCAAAAGTCACCTTTTTCAGGAGGAAGCAAACATGTCAACTAAAACCATCGGCATCGCCTTAATCATCATCGGCGTACTCGTGCTGGCAGTCTCGCTATTGGCGGATACCATCGGGCTTGGCTCTGTGCCAGCCGGTATCGGCTGGAAACAGTTGCTAGGAGCAGGCATTGGTCTGGTGGTAGCCGTTGTGGGGGCCGTTTTATCCCTTCGCAAAAAGAAAAGCTGATCGGTATCGGGGGGCTGCTTAATAACAAAACACTCCATGGGGGAATGTCCCATGAAGTGCTTTTTCTCGTGCCTCATTATCAGAGGGTCAGTTCACATTACGCGAGCATTGTCTTATCGCCGATGCCAGTACCGGTCACTACTGCCCCACCTTTAGCGTCTGCAACCAGACCTCCCACGCGCCTTGCGAGTCCTTGATAGAAATCACATAAGTGCCGGCGATAAACTCGTAGTCGCTGGAGCCGGCATCCGGGCCGGGCCACATATCGAAGTTGACTTCACCGTATTGCGTGTTCTTCATGCTGGGGTCGAGATTGATGATATACAAAGTGAACTTACCGTTGCTGTATTGCTCCCAGTTGATGCGCAAGAACCTCTGCCCCTCCAGCTTGAAGGGCGCGCTGGTATAGGGCCCGTTGCCGGAGATGCGCAGAACTTCGGACTCCACTATAGCATTCGGCATCAGGATAAGTTTCGGGATCAAGGCGATCGAAGCTGGCAGGGTATAGATGGGGGTAGTGGTCGAACCTGACGGGACGGGGGTCTCACCCTCACCCGGCAGTACAACCGGTGAAGCCGCCTTTTCCCTCTGAGCCGAAATCGGCAATGCCGTAAAAACTGGATTGTGTGCCGGGTAAAGGGGCAACCGGCAAGTCGCGCCTGCGCCCGCTGGCCGAGTAGCGCAGGAACATGATTTGCTGGCCGTCTATGCCGATGCCAATCATTTTTTCCAGGGCTTTGGATTGTTTCTCCCACCCTCCCGCGCTGCGAGTAAAGTCCACCAGATACCTGCCGATTTGCTCTGAAAGTTTGGCCGGGAAACCAGTTTCGGCCAGCCTGCCGGGGCGTTTG
>MNXK01000041.1 GCA_001872165.1 Anaerolineae bacterium CG2_30_58_95 | reverse complement strand
ATACGAGAGATGGATCGAAGCACAGCCGGGCAAAGTAACGCTGGTGACATTCATAATCAAATAGTCCCACGTGTAAGACCTCACAGGTCTTGGAGACCTGTGAGGTCTTCTCCCCAAACCAAAAGATTAGGAGACTACCTCATGGGCCTCAAACCCGACCATTGGATCCGCAAGATGGCGCTCGAGCACAGGATGATCGAGCCGTTCGTCGAGGGACAGGTGCGCAACGGTGTCATCTCGTACGGAGTGTCGTCTTACGGCTACGACATCCGCGTGGCCAACGAATTTAAGATCTTCACCAACGTTTATTCCGCAGTCGTTGACCCTAAAAACTTCGACCCGAAATCCATGGTGGATTTCAAAGGCGAGGTGTGCGTCATCCCGCCCAACTCGTTTGCATTAGCGCGCACCATCGAATATTTCCGCATTCCGCGCAAGGTGTTGACGGTCTGTTTAGGTAAAAGCACTTACGCGCGTTGTGGAATCCTAACGAATGTGACTCCCTTCGAGCCAGAATGGGAAGGCTACGTCACCCTGGAAATCAGCAACACCACGCCTCTGCCCGCCCGCATCTACGCCAACGAGGGCATCGCCCAGGTGTTGTTCTTCGAGGCGGACGAGGAGTGTGACATTTCATACGCCGACAAGAAGGGCAAGTACCAGAAACAGCAATCCATTGTGCTGCCAAAACTATGAGCAATTCATTGCGAACCTTCGACTCTCACCTCACCACCGCCGAGCGGAAATCGCTCTCCGGCCTCGACACACCTGCCCACATCCAGGATTACCTCAACGCCATCCCCTACAGCGATGACGATTTCTACCGCTGCCCGTTACGCGTCCTGCGCGAACGGAAGGCGCACTGCTTCGACGGGGCGCTGTTTGCCGCCATGGCGTTGCGCCTCATAAGCTATCCACCGCTGATCCTTGAACTCATCCCCAACGAGCGCGACGACGATCACCTCCTGGCGCTCTTCAAGAAATATGCGCACTGGGGCGCAGTGGCGCAATCCAATTTCACTGGCTTGCGCTACCGCGAGCCAGTTTTCCGCAGCCTGCGCGAACTGGTCATGTCTTACTTCGAGGACTTTTTCAACGCGGCGGGTGAAAAGACCCTGGTTGGTTACCGCACGCCAGTGAACCTGAAGGTTTTCGATCACCTGGACTGGATGAGCAGCGACGCCGGTCTGGAGGCGCTCGCCGACGGCATGGATCGGTATAAGGTTTTCCCCGTCATCACGGACGAAATGGCTGCCAATCTCGCGCGGGCAGACACGCGCAGACTGCAGGCCGGGCTGTTGGGCGCCAACCCGGATGGGCTGTTCAAAGTTTCAGGCAGATAGCCTTGGGGAGGAAATATGCCCAAAGAAACATGACTCACCCCGAAATTAATCTTTCGGCTCTTTAGCCACGGATTTACCCTTCGGGTACGATGTCACAGATTTACACAGATTTGGCCGACTCAATCTTGCGAGTCGGCCAAATGATTTTGCCTTACAAGGCATTCTTTCCAATCCGTGCTAATCCGTGTAATCTGGCTGAATCCTTAAGTTTGAGGGGAAACATGTTTTTTCGTTCCGTCAGGATGATCAGGAATTCTCGAAACTTTTCACATCGGCCATTGCCTTCTTGACATTCACAAACAGCAGGACCGCCAGGCCGACGACAAAGAAGAAAATCAACGACAGGATGGCCGGGCGCAGGCTTCCAAAGATTTGATTTACCAGGCCAAAGAGCAGCGGGCCGATCCAGGAAGTGCCGCGCTCGCTGACTTCGTAGAAGGAGTAGTATTCGGCCTGCTTGCCGGAGGGGATGATCTGGGCATAAAGACTGCGGCTGATGGCCTGCGAGCCGCCCATCACAAGAGCAATGAACGCGCCCAGGATGAAGAATTCGAGCACCCGGCTTTCGCCCTTCAGGCCAAAATAGGCATAAATCACGACACCCGCCCAGATGACCAGGCTGACGATGATCGAGCGTTTGGAGCCAACCCAGTTGGCGAGTTTGCCCCACAGCAGCGCACCGAAGAACGCCATGAACTGGATCATCAGGATGACAATGATCAACGTGGACTGGTCCATGCCCACCCCGCCGCGGATAAGCGGAGCGGCCGCGAAGGTGGACGAGACTGCAATCACCGTCTGGATGCCGTCGTTGTAGAGGAAGTAGGCCAGCAGATATTTGAGCGTTTCGGGGAAATTCTTCATTTCCTTGACCGTACTCCACAACTGTTTGAAGCCCACTCTGGTGTAAGTCTCGCCTTTCGGCAAATGCTTGACAGCATGGCGGGCCTGCAGGCGCGCCCACGTGATGAACGAGAAAGACAGCCACCAGATGCCTGCCGAAGCCAGGTTGATGCGCACCGCCAAGTCTTTTGGCACGCCGAGCTTGTCGCTCATCAGATAAAAGGCCAGGTTCAGGATGAGCAGCAACCCGTCGCCGAGGTAGCCCATCGCCCAACCATAAGAGGAGACCCGGTCGCGCTGGTCTTCGCTGGCAATATCGGGCAGATAAGAGTTGTAGAATACCATCGCCGCGCCGAAGGCCAGGTTGGCGACGACGAACAACAATCCACCCAGCCACCAGACCGGGGCGGTGGTGAAAAACATGAGGATGGTTGCGATGGCGCCGATGGTGGCGAACAATTGCATCATCTGCTTGCGGCGGTGGGAATAGTCCGCAATCGCGCCCAAGATGGGCAGGAAGAGCACCTGCATCCCAACCGAGATGGAGATACAGTATGGGAAGAAAGAATCCGGGGCGATTGGGATGCCCAGCAAGTGCGCCATGCCATCTTGACTCGCCTTGGCTGCATTCGCAGCCAACGAAGCCAGGTACGGGCCGAGAAATACAGTGCCAACAGTGGCGCTGAAGGCCGAGTTGGCCCAGTCGTACATCGCCCAGCCGAAGATTTCACGCTTGTCATTGACCATGGGACGTGCAGATTGATCAGACATATATCCTCCAATGAGATTAGACCTCTTGCAAAAGTCTCCAGGATTTTGTAGAGGCGGCTCCTACGCCGCCGAAAGACGGGCATGTGAGCCCGTCCCGCAGAAATTTTCATCATAGGCTGGCACTTATGCAAGAGGTCTATTGTTTCTAGGTGAAACCCCTCTGAGTTATAATGGTTGCAAGCAATAATGTCAACCCAGCAGTTACCTCGTTTTCTTCCTCGTCTTCCACGCCTCCACGATCATCGGCACGATTGAAATGAGGATGATGGCAATGATGACCAGCGAAAAATTATGCTTGACGAAGGGAATATTGCTGAAGAAATAACCCGCTGAGAGGAACAGCGCTACCCAGGTCAGTCCGCCGAACACATTGTACGAAAGGAAATAGCCGTAAGTCATCTCGCCCACGCCGGCTACGAAGGGCGCAAAGGTGCGGATGATGGGCACGAAGCGCGCCAGGAAGATGGTCTTGCCGCCGTGCTTCTCGAAGAAGGCGTGCGTACGCTCCATGTATTCTTTCTTGATCCACTTGATCTCTCCGCTGAAGGCGCGTTCGCCGATGGCGTGACCGATCCAATAGTTGGCTGTGTCGCCCAGGATGGCTGCCCCGGCCAGCAAGATATACAGCACAAAGGGGTTCAGCGCCCCCAGCGCGGCAAACGTCCCGGCAGCGAAGATGAGTGAATCGCCGGGCAGGAAAGGGGTCACGACGAAGCCGGTCTCCATGAAGATGACGAAGAAGAGCAGGGCATAGGTCCACAGACCGTAGGTGGAGATGACCTCGCTCAAGTACTTGTCCAGGTGGAGAAAAAGGTCAACGATTTTGAGCAGTATTTGCATGATTGATCCTTTGCTTGAAGTTAGCGGCGATTATACAGCATTTGGCAACTTGGAGTGACCGCCATTTTCCGCAGGAGTAGGCACCAGAGCAAGAGGGACGGGGCGCAGTTTCCGGTTGACCAATACCAGCACGATCAGAGCGAGCACAGAGAGGATGGCCAAGACGACCATGCCAGCCGTGGCGAGGAATGCTCCCAGCGCATCTGGCCTGCTCCCCGCAAGAAAGACGCGCATCGCGCCGAAAACGATTGTCACGGTCATTCCGTTCCACAGGCCGTGGATGCTGCCGGACAGCGCGTACGAGCCGATCAGGCGCAGGATACGGCGTTCCTGCCAGGCCGAGGCGATTCCCCAACCCATCAGCCCGCTTGCCAGGATGTGCATCAAGCTTCCGCCGGCGCGTGCCACGGTCAGCGCGCCCCAGCCATCCCCGGCGCTGCTGGTGGCCACCAAGCCCTCCACCAGGGCGAACCCCGCGCCGCTCAGTGCGCCCAGGGCGAATCCCTGCGCGGGCGTTCGCAAGCGACCTGCCAGCAGCCACACCGCGATGGGCTTCACCAGTTCCTCGATCAGCGGCACCAGGCCCGACATGACGACGAAGGCCAGCAGGATCATGAGCGGATTCATTGAGTAGGGCGCCAGGATTATCAGGATGGTCTCCAGATCCGTGGCTGTGGATAGCTGCGCCTGTATGTGCGAAAAAGTCCCTATCCATTCGGGGTGGATAACCAGCAGCGCAACGCCCAGGACGGCAAAGCCCAGGTAGATCATGAACTCGGCCAGGGTCGCCAAACCTGGCCCGGCCAGTAACCCGATCCCGAAGGTTCCCCACAATCGCTGGCGGGAGCCGAGCGGTAGGCCTCCCAGCCCGATCCAGAGCAGGGTCAGCACGGGCAGGGCAGTTGCTGGCAGATAGAAGAACGGCGTCACAGGCCAGCTTACCTTGAGGGTGTTTCCCAACCAGTTTCCCAAGAGGATTGCAATAGCCCAAAGCGCCAGGATCACGATCACCTGCCAGAAGCGGATAGGGCGTATGGACGCTGGTTGGATGGGCTTATCCTTCAGCCTGCGCAGGCTGTAGTACATTGACGGGATAAGCAATATCGTACACAGGAACAATCCACTTGCGAGGAGGAAATCACTGTCGGGTGAGGCAGCGAGATTTTGGAAAAGCGTTGGCCGGACAAACGCGAGTATGCCCGAAAGGAGCATGAACATCCCACCGCTGAACGTGGAAAGGATTCCCAACCCGCTAAAGATGGCGAGGAGTAGAGAGGGGAGGTGGTGAGACCGGGTTTGCATTTTGAGTTACCTTTCCTCAATCGTCACACTTATCAAGCTATCTCCAGGCGGGAGCGGGATTCCCGCTTGCGGATCGCGAGCGGACAGTCGAGCCAGCACATCCATCCCCTGCAAAACTTGCCCAAATATCGTGTAGCCATCATCCAGTTGTGGGACAGGGCCGAAGGTGATGAAGAACTGGCTGCCGTTGGTATCCGGCCCGGCGTTGGCCATGCCGACCACGCCCGGCCTGTCGAAACGCAGGGAGGGGTCAATCTCGTCGCCGAACAGGTAACCGGGGTTGCCCATCCCCGTCCCGCTCGGGTCGCCGCTTTGGGCCATAAAGCCGAGTAAGACGCGGTGAAAGGTGATGTCGTCGTACCAGCCTTGCCGCGCCAGGAAGACGAAGTTGTTGACCGTGAAGGGGGCTTTGTCGGCGTACAACTGGATGACCACCTCGCCTCTGGCGGTGTGCAGCGTAGCCAGGTACTGCTTGAGCGGGTCAATCGTCATTGGCGGGCAGGCGCTGAATTGCCGTCCGATCAAGGCGTACAGCCGGACGGTTTGATCCAGGCTGTCGAAATCCGCCAGGCCGTGATAGGGCTGGCCGTTGACCAGGAGAATGGGGAGCACTGTCCCTTGCAGACCGGCCGCGAAGGCGATGGCTTGCTCGACCCTGGCTTTGACGACCTCGCCCTTCAAGTCGGACTGGAAACGGTCCGCGTCCATCCCCAGACCTGCGGCCTGCTGCCGCGCCCAGGCCTCGAATCCCTCCGCCGTGAGCGCGGACCAGTCCCCCTGGCTGGCGTACAGCAGGTTGTGCATCTCCCAGAATTTCCCCTGCAAATCAGCGGCCTCGGCAACCTGCGCTGCCAGCACGGCTTTATCATGCTCGCTGCTCAGAGGCAGGTGACGGTAGACCAGCCGCAAGTCATCGGGATGGGCGGCCAGCAATCCCTTCAGGCTGGCGGATACCAGCGCGCAATTTGGGCACTGGAAATCGCTGTAGATGACGAGCGTGACCGCGGCATCTGATGGCCCGGTAACGTGATCCCCTTCCAGAATGGTCATAGCCTCGGCGGGACTGGGCGTCCCCGGCCCGGGTGGGATGTTGAGCACCAGGCAGGGACAACGAATAAAGGTCGGGCCTGGCGCGGTCGGCGAGGCTCGGGTCGTGGCGGGTGTCAGGGTGCCGCTGCTCAATAGGGGAGTAGGACTGCCACAGGAGGCAACCAGCAACGCCATCAGGATGGGCAGGATGACTTTGCGCATTCTAACCGAGGGCATGAAGCGAAATCGTAATCGTCAATCGTAACTCCTAACTCCTAACTCCTAACTCCTAACTCCTAACTCCTAACTCAATTGGCCACCGCCTCCTGCAACTGCTGGAACGAGCTCATCTGTGCGATGCGGCGCAGGAAATCGCCCAGCGAGGCGCTTTGGGCGCGCAGTTGGCGCACCGCCGGGCCGACCGGGTCTTCGCCCGCCGCGCCGCCGGGAACGTCCGCATAAGCCCCATAGAATGCAAAAAAAGCCTGGTTGAGCTTGCGGATGGCATAGCCATTGTCCCAAAAGAGCTGACGGCGCTGCTCCATGTAAGCCTCGGCTTCGGCGACCTTGCCCTCGGCCAGCAGCTCGTCGGCGTGGACGCGCGTGGTGTGCATCTCGGCGCGGAAGTCGAAAGGCTTGCGTAAGTCGTCCGGGTCAATGGGGCCCAATGGCAGGTTTATCAAGATGGCCGGGGGCAGGAGGGCCTGGGTCAGTTCGGGGTAGTACCGCTGCAGGACGAGCGCGCCGATCTCGTGTCCGGCGATGGAGGCGGTCGTCTCGTTCATGGTGCGCAGTTCAGCGCTGCTATCGTAGTTCATCCCCAGTGGACGCAGGGTCAGCCAGTTGTGGATCCACTCGTGAGCGATGGTGTCGGTCAGCCAGTTCAGGTCGGTGGTGTGCTCGACCATGGTCGGGTACGAGCCGATCCCGCCCACCGGCACGACCAGCGAGGAGACGTTCAGCCCCTTGTCCACGCGCGCTTCCAGGGCGGCCTGCTGGTCTACGGAGAGGTTGGGGAGCAGCGAGATGCTGGTCTCGGATTGGATCTTGTCGCGCCGCGAGACGATCAAGTCGTAGGGCAGGGGCGTGATGTGGAACAGGATGGGCGGGATGGGTTGGCCGCCGGTCGTCAGGCCCAGCTCGTCCACCACCTCGCCGACCTGTTCCTGCAGGAAAGCCTCGGAGATGGGCATCAGTTGGGCCTGGCGACTCTTGAGCTGGCTCAACTCCGCCCTCAGCTCGACCGAGGCGGATTCGGGATCCTCGACCTGCGGATCGGTATAGATCATTTGCAGTTGGTATTCATCCTGCATGATCTTCCCGCTCAACTCCAGGGCGTCTGCCACGAGGCTGTGGCGAGCGTCCTCAGCGAAGTAATACGGCGTACCGAGCGCGCCCTGGGCGAATTTGACGCCGAAGGCATTCAGCGTCCAGTCGAAGTAATCGAATTCGACTGGACGGGTGAAGGTGCGCACACGCTCGGTTGGGTTGCTGGGGGCGAGCAGGGTGCTGCTGCCGAGCAAAAGGGCGAAAAAGATGGCATAGCAGGCGATCTCGATGCCGCGCAGGGTGCGGAAGAACATGGGGGGATTATAACAACAAACGGAGTCCAAAGTCTCCGACAAACGGAAACGGAGTCCAAAGTCTCCGACTTTGGATTACGCTGCTTTCAACAAACGGAGTCCAAAGTCTCCGACTTTGGTTTGCTGGTGCGTTACAGAGTACTGCGTAAATATTTGAACCCAAAGCATGGTTTTTCCCATGCTCTTTGGCTGCTTCAGTTCAGAACTATTTGCAAGAAGCAGTATAATGTCTCCGTCATGCCCGACAATTATGCCCTCTTCCGCACCATGCTGCTCATCCGCCGCTTCGAGGAACGTCTGCTGGCCGAGTTTTCGACCGGCAAGCTGGTCGGCACCACCCATGCCTACATCGGGCAGGAAGCCAATGCGGCTGGAATTTTCTCCGTCACCGACCCCGGCGACGTGGTCTTTAGCAACCACCGCTGCCACGGCCACTTCCTGGCTTATGGCGCATCGTCCCCGGAGGGGAGCGATCCTTATCGCCTGGCCGCCGAGTTGATGGGCAAGGCCACCGGTCTGGTCGGCGGGCGCGGCGGCAGCCAGCACATCCACTGGCGCAACTTCTATTCCAACGGGATTCAGGGCGGCATCCTGCCGGTGGCGACTGGTATGGCGCTGGCCGAAAAGGTGAACAAAACAGGCAAGATCGCCCTCACCTTCCTGGGCGACGGCACGCTCGGCGAAGGCGCGCTCTACGAAAGCCTGAACATCGCTTCCCTTTGGCGCCTGCCGATCCTCTTCGTGGTGGAAAACAACCATTACGCCCAGACCACGCCCATCGAGCTGGCCGTCGCTGGCACGATCACGGGACGGTTTTCTGCTTTTGGGATCACGACCCTGGAACGGGATTCCACCGATGTGCTGGAAGTCCAGGCTGCCGCGTTGGAGGCGGTAGGAAGCGTCCGCCGGAACGGACGACCCGTGGGCCTGATCCTGCACACGTACCGTTTCTCCGCCCACAGCAAAGGCGACGACGTGCGCGATCCGGCCGAGATCGCCCGCGCTAGGGAGAAAGACCCGCTGCTGATCCACGCCCCACGCCTGACTGACGCCGAGCGCGCCCGCGCTGAATCCGAGGTCGCCGCCGCCATCGCCGACGCCTTCGCCCGCGCCGAAGCCGATCCGTTGCCAAATCTGAAAGATGAGAGATGAAAGATGAAAGCTGAAACTTTGTCATCCTCCATTCTTCATCTTTCATCTTCCGTTCTTCATCTCTCATCTCTCATCCTTCATCTTTAGAATGTCCACCGTTCTCGAATCCCTCAACACCTCCCTCCACAAAGCCATGCATACTGATGAGCGGGTGTATCTGCTTGGGGAGGATATTCTCGATCCCTACGGCGGCGCATTTAAAGTCACGCGCGGCCTGAGCACGGCGTTCCCCGAGCGCGTCCTGACCACGCCCATTTCCGAGGCGGCCATCGTCGGCGTGGCTTCCGGCATGGCCTTGCGCGGTCTGCGCCCGGTAGCCGAGATCATGTTTGGCGATTTCGTGACCCTGATTGCCGATCAGATCGTCAACCACGCGGCCAAATTCCGCTGGATGTACAATGACCAGGTGCGCGTGCCGCTCGTCGTCCGCACGCCGATGGGTGGGCGGCGCGGCTACGGCCCGACCCACAGCCAATCGCTCGAAAAGATGTTTCTGGGCGTGCCGGGCCTGCACGTCGTCGCGCCCAACACCCTCGGTGATCCCGGCCAACTGCTGGAGGCCGCCATCGCCGACGACGACCCGGTGTTGTTCGTCGAGCACAAATTGCTCTACACCCGTCCGCTGCTCGAGGCAGACAAAGGAGATCTTGTGGATTACGAAATCCAACCCTTTGGCGCGCCCTTTACGAGTTACGTTTTACGTTTTACGAATCACGCCGTAAAATCTCACCTTACCCTCGCCTGCTACGGCTACAACTTCGAGCTTGCCCGCCAGGCAGCGCTCGAGCTGTTGATGGAGCGCGAGATATTCTGCGAGATCGTGCTCTTTTCGCAGCTTAGTCCCTTCGCGCTCGACCCGCTGCTCGATTCGCTTGCCCGCACTCATCGCCTGCTGACCGTCGAAGAAGGCGGCCTGACCCTCGGCTGGGGCGCGGAAATCCTGGCGCGCCTCGCGGAACGTAGTAACGACTTCAGTCGTTGCCATTTCCACCGCGTCGCCGCGCTCGATTTGCCGATTGCCAATTCCAAGCCACTGGAAGACGCCATCCTGCCATCCGTTGAGACGATCATCCATGCAGCTCTTGAATTGTGTGAAGTGTGAAGCGTGGAGCATAAAACGTCAAACGTCAAAGATCAAACGTCAAACCTGAAGCGTGAAACGTGAAGCGGGGAACATTTGACGTTCGACATTAGACCTTCAACTTTCAACCTCTATGATCAAATCCGAAATCCTCGTTCCCCTTCTGAACGCCAACGAGCCTGAGGCGCGGCTGGTCGGCATCCACGTCGAAGACGGCCAGACCGTCGAAAAAGGCGCGCTGCTTTTCACCCTCGAAACCACCAAAGCCGCCTCTGATGTAGTTTCTCCAGAAACGGGCTTTATACGGATATTCGTCAAAGAAGGGGATACCCTTTCCGTCGGGGATATTCTGGCCTACGTCACTGACACTGTTGACGAACCTCTGCCTCAGCCTTCCGAATTTCATCCTTCATCCTTCACCCTTCATCCTTCTTCCTCCGTTCTTCATCCTTCATCTTTCATCTTTCATCCTTCATCTTTGCGTATTACCAAGCCCGCGCGCGCCCTCGCCGAATCTTTGGGGCTTGACCTGGCCGCGCTGCCTCCCGACCGTTTGGTGACCGAGTCCGTGATCCGCGAAGTGGCTGGCAAAGTCAGCCTCCCTGCACCCGTGCTGGAGGGCATTGACCCTGGGAAATCTATCCTGATCTACGGCGGCGGCGGGCACGCCAAATCCGTGATGGAAATGGCCCTGGCGATGGGCGGCTACCACATCGCCGGCATCGTGGATGATGGCATACCGGCCGGGACGCGGGTATTGGGTTTCCCAGTGCTGGGCACGCGTGATATTTTGCCGGTGCTTGCTGAAAAAGGTTTACGGCTGGCGGCGAATGGCGTCGGCGGAATCCTCGATATTCGAATCCGCGTCGTGATTTTCGAGCTGCTGGAAAGCTATGGCTATTCGTTTCCCGTTCTGAGGCATCCGAGCGCGACCGTCGAGCCGAGCGCGGTCATTGGCGACGGGGCGCAGGTCTTTGCCAATGCCTATGTCGGCTCGTCGGCGGTACTGCACCCGCGCTGCATGGTCAACACCAGCGCGGTGGTCTCGCACGATTGCGAGATCGGCGTGTACAGTCACATCGCGCCGGGAGCCTTGCTGGCGGGTCTCGTCCAAGTCGGCGAGCGGACGTTGGTCGGGATGGGCGTAACGACGGCGATTGGTATTCGGATTGGCTCCGGCGTGCGCATCGGCAACGGGGCGATCATCCTGGCCGATGTGCCGGATAGAACCATCATCCAGGCGGGGAGAGTTTGGACAGGAAAAGCAGAGACGCCCTGATGGGCGTCGCTGCTAACTAACGGCATGTGGTTGGATGGCGTTTTATCTATAAGGTCAGCCATTTAACGGTTTGACTCAGCGGCAGCGGCGTGACCGGAAAGACTCCTTCCCAATTATCGCGCCAAATCTGGCGAGCCGTGCGTGCCTTCCCCGGCTCTTTCGGGGTCCGATGGAGCCGATGTTAGCCGACGTCGTTGGTTTGCTTAACGTAATCATCAAGTGATACCGCGTAGTTTGGAAATTGCTCCAGTATTTGTTTATCCACAGTTACAATGGGCACATTCAAATCTTGCGCGAGTGCGACAAATTCGCAATCGTATGCAGAGCAGGTACTACTGGCAACCAGCGAGAGGACTTGGAGCGAGGCAATCTCATATTCGCGTCCTTGCATTAGAGTAGTTGCCTCTTCCATGATACGGTTGGCATCTTCGAGAGAAAAAACTGCCTTCCGAATATAGAGTGCCAATACATTGCGAAATTCACTGCGCCAGAGGAGCGGTGCTACCTAATGAGGGTCTTTGAGCAGGGCTTCTTCCGCTTGAATTGAACGTTCACTGGCAAGGTACAGATAACCGATGATGTTGGTATCTACTACTATCATAATCGCCCTGCTATTTTCGCTTGAGCAAATTCATTATCTTTGATGGGGTGGGAGATTGTCTTTTCGCGCAATTTACGTGCCCTTGCCAATGTAGTTTCTGGATTGATTTTGCTACTGCGAATGGCCCGCTCGATGCAGATAATAATCTCACTGTTGAGACTACGGCGATTAATTTCGGCAGATTGTTTCAATTGAGTGTATAAATCACCAGGAATGTTTTTTACTGTAAGCGTGGGCATAGAATCCTCCAAAACGGTTTCAAAGTGCCACCATTATGGATGATTTTGAGCTTATTGTCAAGCACATTATTGCTCAAGTGGCTAACTATATTTTCATCCGCCGTTTGGCGGGTGAAAAGGCTTATGGGCGGCGAAAGCTTAAAAACTCTGCAATTATTATAGCCCGCCTGTCAACTCTCTCGCAGCCTTCGCCGCACCTGCGCCAGTCGCCACCCCTCCACTTCCGGGATATTCTCGCTCAAGCGCGCCGCGGCGACAACCGGCAGCCAGCGGTGATACTCGTCCGTGCCGCCGGGATAGGCTTTATTCACCCACCTTCCACCACGACCATGTTCGTCCTGGCATACTTGTGCCGCAGCGCGCGTGCGGGAGCGTACTCTGGCGATTCGAGCCAGGTTTCTGCCTGCGCTACAGTGGGAAATTCCAGGATTACCAGACGGTTGGCATGCCAATCGCCTTCGAGGGTTTCATTCGGGCCGCCGCGGGCGAGATATTTCCCGCCGAAGAGCTTCACGGCTGCGGGGGCGAGTTTCTTGTATGCCTCGTAACCGGCGGGATCGGTGACTTCGATATCTACGATGACGTAAGCGGTCATTTTCTGCTCCTTATTTCAGGGGATCGTCCATTTGTGTTCTGTGCGTTGCCTGGTTATTTCATCCTGGCAAGTTGCGTCAATCCTCTGGATAATCGTGTCGCTCTCTATAGGGTGTGCGCCTTGATGTGGGCGGCGATTTGGTCAATGGCTTTCTGCGCCTCAGGGATGAATGGCGCGAAGACGGGGAAGACGTGCCACATGCCCGCCCAGATCGCGAGCGAGACATCCACACCTGCGGCCTGCATCCTTTCTTTCAGCCGGGTGGAATCGCTCAACAGGATTTCGTCATTCCCAACGTGGATGAATGTGGGCGGGAAGCCGCGCAGGTCAGCGAACAAGGGTGAAATTAACGGGTTGGCAGGGTCATTCTCGCCGGCGTAGTCTTTCACGAGATGACCGCCATGCGGACTGAGCAGCGGGTCTGCATCTGCACGCGTGCGCATGGATTCGCCAGAGAAGGTCAGGTCTATCCACGGGGAAATGCAGAACAGCGCGGCAGGTAGGGGTTCGCCCGAATCGCGCAAGCAGGTTGAAGTCGCCAGCGTCAGCCCGCCGCCAGCCGAATCGCCGCCGATGACGATCCTGGAAGGCAAAATTTCCTCGTTTATCATCCAATGATAAGCAGCCAGGGCGTCATCCAAAGCGGCCGGAAAGGGGTGCTCCGGCGCCAGGCGATAATCGAGCAGGAGCAGCCGCGCCCCGCTGGCTTTGGCCAGACGGGCGGCCACGCCGCGATGGGTGTCCGGCGAACCAAGGATATAACCGCCGCCGTGCAAATAAAGGATGGCGCGGTCAGGATCGGTCCCGGCCAGCTCGATCCATTCTGCGGGGACGCCCCCGGCTGTCACGGATCGGATCGTTATGCCCCTGGGGAGGGGGATGCCCCGCCGGGCCGCCTCGTTGATCCTTGCACGTTCTTCCTGGGTGGATTCGCCAGAGAAAGCGCGCCCTTTGAGGCGTTTCAGGAACAGGCGGAAGATGCGGCTTCGTAGGCTGGGCATGAACGGTTTTTACTGCTTGTTACTTGTGCGCCGCGGCGATGGCAGACTTGATCTGCTCGACGTGCGAGAATGTGTGCGACTGCGCCTCGAGCATCTGCCAGGCAGCCTGATAGTAGCTGCATTTCCGGGCGACGAATTCCGGCGGCAGGGCAGCCAGGAATGCGACCGCTTCATTAGCCAGGCGCTTCAATTCAGCTAACAACCCTCGCACGTTCTTGTACGCCATGAGGGTAGCATTGATGTGGGCTGGCAGGTTGCCGCCCCAGTCGTCAGCCAGGCGCTCGTAGCCGCCGACCACGTCATCCAGGTTGGCGATCCAGTTGCGTTCGGTCTGGATGAGATGCGCCAGGGTCTGCTTGGCGCTCCATTCGCCGGCAGCCGGCTCATGGTCCGCTTCGGCTTCGGTCACACCTTGAAAACATTGCTCCAGCGCAGCCAGCGACTCGTCGTATTTGGCGCGCACCTGCCGCGCCAGTTCCGCAGGCTGCCAGGGAATCTCCGGGACCGGGCGCTTGGATAGCTCCATGATGACCGTCTTCTTCTCTGGGCCGCGATAAAAAACCACCTCGACCTCGTCGCCGCCTTTTTTACCCTGCAAGGCCGTGACCAGGCTGCCGAAATCGTTGGTGATGGGCTTGCCGTTGAACTGCACCAGCACGTCGTCCTTGCGCAGGCCGGCTTTATATGCGCCCATCGTTTCGAGCGGGCTGTCAATGCGCGTTCCCTGTGTTACCGGTACGCCCAAGGCCCTGGCGATCTCGGGGCTGAAATCGCTGATGTTGATGCCCAGCATGGGGCGGTCGAAGATGCGCCGGTCGAGGCCGGTTTCGAGCACGGAGGCCAGGTTGGGGAGCGTGGAGTCCCATTCTGCTTTGAAGCCTTTGGCGCGCGTCTCCCAGTCTTTGCCATCCGGGACGGTGTGGGACAGTGTGATCCGCATGCCGCCATCCTTTTCCTCGATGCTGACAGCAACCTCGCTCGGGGCCGGGTCGCCGCGCCCGAACCACTTGAAGACGACCGATTTGTTCTCTTCCAGCGAGACATACTCACCCGCAGAGTAGAAATCGCCGTGCCACCACAGGTACATGCGCCCGCCGGGGCGCGCCGCGACTGTGGCGAAGTCGCACAGCCATTCGTGCAGGGCGATGGCGTGGGTGAAGGCGTAATACACCTGCGCGGGTGAGGCTTTGATGCATTGTTCGCTCGATACGGTTGTGGACATGGTTTTTTCTCCTCGAAAATGAGTGGTTTGACCCTTACTCTATTTTAACCCTGAATGATCTTTACCAGGAAGCAACCTTCTTGGGCGTCAATTTGATGAGCAGGTTTTCGGGTGAATTCAGCCATTCCTGCGGCTCTTTCTTCAGGATTCCCTTTGGACCGAGGTATTTGAGATAGAGACGTTCGATGCAGGCGTGGACCTCGGGCCTGCTCCCGGCGAGAAGCTCCACTTCGCCCTCCAGCAGCACGGCAGTGATGCCGCCCTCGGACTTGGGCAGATCCACGATGAGGGCGCACTTGGGGTTGCGCCGTAAATCCTTGACCTTGCGCGTGGACTGATAGGAACTGATCCAGGCCGCGCCCTCCTCCCACAAGAACCAGACCGGCACCACGTGCGGCTGACCGGAGGGGGAGGCGGTTGCCAGGCGCGCCAGGGTGGGTTTGGCGAGTAATGCTTCGATTTTCTTTTGTCTCTCAGCGTCCATATTTTCTGTGCTCTGTTAATTGTAGGGCGGGTATTTTACCCGCCACATCGGATGGCAGGCTTCGCCGTGAGCTCAGCCGAACGGTTAGAAACCTGCCCTACATTTCTTATTTCCAGGTAAATTCCAGTGTTGATGTCAGGGGGAGCGTGATGAAGGTCCCGACAGGTTCTGACTGGCCCACTTTCCCGCCCAGGTAGTTGCAGTTGGCGTCCATCTTGTTGCTGGTGCAGGCGATGGCGACGTAGCTGACGTACCATTCGCCGGATGCAGTGAGGGGCATGAACGCGTAAAAATCGCCGTTAGCGTCGGTCATGGCGTCGTTGCGGGGCGCATCTGTCCCCTGACCCTGGGTAATGGCAAACTGGATGCCGTTGACGGGCTGGTTGTTTGCATCCACCACGTGGCCTTTGACTAGTTGTACGTTCTCCGGCTGGATGAAGGGGATGAGGTCCAGGGGCTGGTCAGACTCCAGCAGTTTCGCAAAGACCCAGCCGCTTTCATTCGTGGGTGTCTGGACGGAGATCCATTCGCCGCCGGGGGACTGTCCCAGCACAAGCAGGGATGTGTCTTTCTGCATCATGCGCAGGGCGGGGAAGAGAGTGCCCGGGTTGGTGCGCAGCAGCAGGTTGTTCACCATGGCGGTGGCGTGGAAAGGAACGTAAGGGGTTGGGCTGGGAGTGATGGTGGGAGTGGGGGGGATGGTGGGGGTGGGCGAGAGCGTAGCCGTGCCTGTGGCCATAGGCAGAAAGGCAGGCAGTCTCGTGGCCGTGAGCGTGGGCAGGAACAGAGGAGCTTCCGGCGCGGATCGGGAGCAGGCGCTGACGGCCAGCAATGTCATCAGAATGGCGACTGATAAGGCTTTGCGAGAGCGAAGGTGTGAGAGGGTGGGCATGGCTCTATTTTATCGCAGATGCAGGAGACAGTCACTTCCGAAAGTGACTGTCTCCTGTGGGGAGTTTCGTTGTAAAATCAAGAAGACCAGCCCCTCTGTGGTCCCCCCATTTCAAAAGTTGTCCCTTTTGGGGATGATATATGGGTTGTCAGAGGAAGAGGTCAAAATCGTGGAAAGGAAATAGCTTGCTCGTGTCATTCCCAAAACAGGATAAACGTCACTAGTATATTTCCCAAAAAGGGATAAAGCATAAGATGCATATTATCACCAGACAAAAACTGCTTGCGTGTTGGATGGAACCCCCAGACGTAGAAGATGCCCTGAAAGCCTGGGAAAAAGAAGCTGAGCACGCCCATTGGAAATCCCCCGTCGACATCAAAGCCCGGTATCGCAGCGCAGATATCCTGCTGGGGAACCGGGTGGTATTCAACATCAAAGGCAAGCATTACCGGTTGGTCGTAAAGATCCACTACAACACAGAAATCGTCTACATCCGGTTTGTTGGCACGCACGAAGAATATAACAGGATAAACGCGGAGATAATCTGATGAAGCCGAAAATCATCAAGAACGAAGCCGAATACCAGTCGGCTCTGGCCCATCTCGAAAATTTGATGGAAGCCCAACCCGGCACACCTGAGGAAGAAGAACTGGAACTGTTTGCCGTGCTCATCGAAAACTACGAGAAAGAGACCTTCCCCATTGGCTTGCCCGAACCGGTAGCAGCCATCCAGTTTCGCATGGAACAGAAAGGGCTGACGCGCAAGGATTTGGAACAATACATCGGTAGTCAGAGCAAAGTTTCTGAAGTGCTGAATAAAAAACGTCCCTTGAGCCTGGCGATGATTCGTGCCCTGCACGCTGGGCTGGATATTCCCGCTGAAGTTCTGTTGAGCGAATCCGGCAGGAACCTGGATGCACCAAGATACAGCCACCGTGACTTTCCCTTCAAAGAAATGTACAAGCGCGGCTACTTCAAGTCATTCAACGGTACGTTACAGGATGCCAAGCAATACGCCGAGGAACTGCTCGAGGAACTGTTTGCCAGTTTTCAGGGGCACGCACCGCAAAGGGTCTACTGTCGCAACTCTGAAGGCCAACTGGATGAGCGTGCCATGGAAGCCTGGCAAGCCCGCGTGCTGGAAATTGCATCCGAACAGGGACTGCCTCCTTACGATCACAGCAACCTGACGCAGGAGTTCATCCGCGATGTGGTGAAACTAAGTAACCTGTCAAAAGGACCTGTGCTGGCAAGAGAACTGCTACAGAAGCGCGGCATCGCATTTGTCATTCTCGCCCACCTGCCAAAAACCTACCTGGATGGCGCATGTTTCAAATCTCCGTCCGGACGGCCCATCATTGGAATGACCCTGCGCCATGACCGCCTTGATAACTTCTGGTTCACGTTGGTACACGAACTAGCGCACATCTACTTGCATCTGGAAAACGGCAATGTGGCATTCTTTGACGATACCGAGCAAGGCGCGTCCCGGACGTGCACTCCGCAGGAAATTGAAGCCAACGACCTTGCTGCCAGCTTGCTCCTCCCTGAAGAAACCTGGAATCTAGAAAAACATAACATCATAAGCGAAAGAGGAATTGTGGCATTTGCTGACAAATTAGGCATCTCCCCGGCAATTGTGGCAGGACGCCTGCGCTGGGAAGCGAACAATTACAACAACTTTGACGAATTGCTTGGGCACAAAACCGTCCGCAAACTGTTTAGCGCTGAAAACTGAGTCATATCCCGCATTCAAACCACGCTCAAGGCAGTCTTGCGCCGAATTCGAGCAACGTATGGAATTCTCGCCGCCAGGCGCGCCGACTCTACGAGAGTCTCTTTGCCATGCAATTTCCCTCTGAACTTGTTCGCTTCCTACGTGCTTCGGAGCGCATCGCCGCGTTGACCGGCGCGGGCATCTCGCAGGAATCGGGCCTGTGCACCTTCCGCGAAGCTCAAACTGGCTTATGGACGCAGTACAAGCCTGAAGATTTAGCGACGCCCGAGGCCTTCCGCAGGAATCCCAAGCTAGTCTGGGATTGGTATGCCATGCGCCGCGAAAAAGTGCGCGGCGCCGAGCCAAATCCTGGTCATTACGCCCTGGCCGAGATGGCGCGCCGCGCCCCGCGATTTACACTAATCACGCAGAACGTGGATGGGTTGCACCAGAGGGCAGCTCAGACCCTAAAGGTCTCCGAGACCTTTTTCGATCAGTATTCAAGCGGGGGTCAATTTCTGGTTGATCGTTCTGCCCAGTATACGCGCCGCGATCTTGTTGGCTGTTTCGGCGGCCCGATCCTCTTCCGCTTCATCCACCACGGCGAAGCTGACCATGGCGCGCTGGTCGAGGTATTTCGACATCGTCTTTTGTCCGGCAGCCACCAGCAGTTCGCGCCGTTCGTCGCTCATGTCGAATTCGGTCGTGCCGTAGCCCTGGGCGGGCAGGTGTACCACCAGTTTCTCGAATGCGTCCATGACCATCTTATCGTGGGCGGAGAGCAGGGTGTTGACCAGGTTCGAGATACGCCGCACGGTTTGCAGCTCGCCAATGCCCGAGGACGGTTTTTGCGCGGCAGGCTGTTCCGCGCCGGGGACAGGCAGCGTCTCGTCAATCAGCAATCCCATCACCGGGGCGTCGCCTTTGGGGCCCATCAGCGCAGTGACGTTTTCCAGGCTGGAGAGGAATAGTTCGATCGGGAAATTCGAGAGCAGGCCGCCGTCCACGATGGTGTGACCGGTGATGTCCTGGCCGAGGTAGAGTCCCCATTCCTTCTGCCAGACGACTTCCTGCCACAGGAGCGGGATGCTCATGGACATGCGCACGGCCCAGACCAGCGGACACTCCGGGGCCGTGCGGTGATTGACCACCAACATGCTCTCACCGGTCGTATCGGAGACGACCAGGGACAGGTCTTTCCGGGTGGCGGCGTAGAACTGCTCGAGGGTTATCCCGCTGAACTGGCGCGGTTTGCGCTTGTATTTACCGCTATCCAGTTTCGTTTGCAGCCAACGGATGAAGTTGTCCGCCGAGTACCAGCCGCCGCGTTCCACGAACGAGACCAGGTGGCTGGAGCGGGGCTGTTTGGCCAGCCATCCAATCAGTTTGTCATCCAATTTCTCTTCGATGGCTTCCGGGATCAGTGGGATGTCAATGCTCTTCAGCAGCGTGAGAATGTCGCTGTCAAGGATCTCCTCTTTCGTGAAAGGGGCCGGCGTGCCCATGAAGCTGGTGAAGACGGATTTCCCGTCCTGCTTTTCGGCCAGCGCCTCCAGCATCTCCTGCGAACCGTAACCGGCGGCGAGCAGTGTGGCCGTAATCGCGCCGGCCGAGGTGCCGAGCAGGCGTCCGTGCGTGTTGCCGCGCGCTTCGAACTCTTGCAGCGCGCCGACGAAGATCATGCCTTTTGCGCCGCCGCCTTCGAAAACCAGGTCAAATTTCATGGGATACCCTCCTCATCATGGCTTGCGCTTGGTTAATTATGGCAGATGCTCCACGTCAGTCAAGTCTTTGAGCCTGCCGCTGGCTTTCTTGTTGGCTTTCAGATGCTTCAGGTTGATCAGATTGACTTGAACGCCATCAAGCATATCTATAATACGTTCCGCATAACACTCGTCAAACCTTACTCCAGAAATTGTAGTCGTAATGTCTATCTTGACCGGCGGAACGCCCATCTGGATGATCTGATTTTCCTTCAGAAAGAGTTCAACCGATAACTCGGGCAAGTCGAATCCGAATTTCCTCAGGACAGTGACCACCTTCTCTGCGTTTTGCGGATGGATGGCAATCCATATGTCCATATCGCCAGTTGCGCGAGGATAGCCGTGATACCCTACCGCGTAACCACCGATGAGCAAGTACTCAACTTGATGTGAGTTGAGTAACTGAAAGAAGTCTTTGAAGTCGGGTGGAAGATGGATCGTAGCCATAAATGATCTGCCGCATTATCTCAACTGCTTCCAAGCGTTCGTAAGGAGTCTTGCTAAACCAATAATCCTTCTCACTTGTTTCGTCGAAGAGTGATGTGACTTTGAACGCAGATCGGTCTATCCTTAGAGAGTCAAGAATGTTCATAGAATCATTATCCTTTTCTGCTATCAATATACACTCAGATTCACTACAATGCAAGCAATTGTCGTTCTCCCACCCACGCCCCGCTCCACGGGTGGAGACTGAGGGTAAGGTGGCCGCCGGAGATGGCATATTCCTGGCTATCCAGCAGCCCGCGCAGCGGGCGGCCATCCTGCCAGCCCAATGAGGCCAGCGGCACGTCAATCTTCTGGATATGCGGCCCGGCGTTGATGGCGATGACGATCTTCTCCTCGCCCAGTGTGCGCGCAAAAACGTAATGCCCGTTGGAATTGTCGGCGAGCAGGCGCCGGAAGTCGCCGCGGCGCAGGCTCGGATAGCGTTTGCGCAGGGCGATCAGCGTCTTGACCCACTGGTACAACTCCATGTTCCACTTGCTTCGATCCCAGGGAAAAGCGCGCCGGCAGTCGGGGTCCTTCTCGCCTTCCAGGCCGATCTCGTCGCCGTAATAGATGGCCGGCGCGCCTGGGTAGGCGAACTGGAACAGGAAAGCCAGTTTGGCCTTTTCGGTGCTGCGCTCCACTTTGGTGAACAGGCGCTCGGTATCGTGCGAGCCGAGCGGAAGGTACATGGCGTAGACGTTCTCGCGCGGATAGCTCTTCAGCAGCCCCTCGGCCTTTTCGACGAAATGCGGCATGTCCAATGTGCCAGCGTAAAGCAGGCGTAGGAGAGCATCGCGCAGCGGGTAGTTCATCAGGCCGTCGAAGTGCCTGTCGTCTGCCCAACGTGGATCGGCAGTCCATATTTCGCCAACTAGGTAGGCGTCGCGGTTGGCGGATTTGACGGCGTGGCGGAATTCCTCCCAGAAGGC
>MNXK01000046.1 GCA_001872165.1 Anaerolineae bacterium CG2_30_58_95 | reverse complement strand
GGAGCGCGCAAAGGCAATAATCTCATCCAGCGCCCTCTTGCTATCGCGAACCACGGGTGCGGACATTTCTGCCTCGCGCTTCAATGCCTGACGGATGACTTCCGCCTCGCTGACGCCGCGCTGCTTTGCCAGCCGTTTGACCAACTGATTCTGCTGCCGGGGAAGATAAATTTGCTTGCGTACCATCACGTCACCCATTCGCGCCTCCATATACATCATCATTATACATTATAGTTATTGCCAGTCAATACCTCTCCTTCAACTCCCCCACCGGCAGGGCAATCCTCCCCTCTTCCTTCGCACCGATGAACAATATCTCCTCTGGCTTATTGGCGGCCACGTAAGCGGTATAAGCTGCTGCGAGCGCGTCCAGTTGTTCGGGGGTATAGATCACTTCCAGCGGTAAAATCCCCTTGACCAGGCGATGGCGGGTGATCTCCTCGAAGAAATCCATCGGGTCCTTGATGCCCACGCCCAGCTCATAGAGGGCTAACTGGCGCTGCAAACGCCCCTCCAGGGATGGCTTGGAGAGCGGCGACTGGCCGAGCAAGGCGCAAAAGGCGGCGTGCGGATGCGTCTCCAGCCACTGGTGGGAGGCGTTCGCGGCGGGATACGGCTGGAACCCCATCCCTGCCAGCTTGCGGTACAAGATGAAACCCAGTTGCATCCACTCCGGGCAGGATTCAGCCCGCGCTGACGTCGGCGAGACGAGGATGCCACGCTGGCGCAACTCATGCTCGGCCAGGCGCATGTCCACGCCGCGCGGGTAACCGGGCGTCAGGCTCTGCGCCTCCAGCTTCTTTTTGACCAGGCCCAGGTTCGGTGCAGAGGGCGCGTTGACCGCCACCGTTGCGGCTTCCTGCCCGCCGACGAAAGCCAGCACCTCCTCCAGCTCGCATCCATCCAGCGCCAGCAGCCGGCACTCGGCGTCCAGCGCGGCGAAGGTGAAGGGCTTGCGTCCGGCGGTCGGGTCAATGCCGATGAAGGAAGTGTGGGAGAAGAGCATGGCAGCGGGTAGAAGGTTGAAGGTCGAAGGTTACAAGTTATACGTCGAGGCAGTGGCTGTGGTAAACTACCGTTGATATAAGTTTAAACCAAAACGGCTTGAGATGCAATATGGATATTGTGTTCATTAGAGACCTGCGCGTGCGCGGCATCCTGGGTGTTCACGATTGGGAGCGCCAGCAGCCGCGGGAAATATTGATCAACGTAGAGCTTTTCACCGATACGCGCCGCGCCGCCGAAAGCGACAACATTGCCGACTGCGTGGATTACAGCCAGGTTGCGCAAAAAATCCGCGCCCTCGTCGCCCCCCAAACTGCGGAGGCGGGGAGCGCGGGGCGGTTCACGGTCGAGGCCCTGGCGGAGGATATTGCCAATCTATGCCTCAGCCAGCCCAAGGTCCGGAAAGTGACAGTGCGGGTAGAGAAGCCGGGAGCGGTGGAGGGTGCAGAATCGGTCGGCGTCGAAATTAATAGAAAAGACCTCACAGGTTTTGGAAACCTGTGAGGTCTAGTCTTATCCGTTAGATTTGTAACGGCGATGCGCCGCGCGAGATGTTATCCAGGAATTCCTGGCGCGTGGCTAAGTTCGAACGGAAAGCGCCGTGCATGGCCGAGGTGGTCATGCGCGCATTATGCTTCTGTACGCCGCGCATCATCGTGCAAAGATGCAGCGCCTCGACCACCACCGCCACGCCTTGCGGCTTGAGCAAGTCACGGATGAGGTCCGCGATCTGGCGCGTCATACGTTCCTGCACCTGGAGGCGACGAGCGAACATGTCCACGATGCGGGGAATCTTGGAAAGGCCGAGCACTTTCCCATCCGGGATGTAGGCGACGTGCACCCGTCCCATGAAAGGCAGCAAATGGTGCTCGCACATACTGTAGAACTCGATATCGCGCACGATGACCATCTCATCGTACTTGACCTCGAAGAGGGCGCCATTGACCAGGATTAGTGGGTCAACCGCATAGCCAGCCAGCAACTCGGCGTACATGCGGGCCACGCGCTGCGGGGTTCGTTTCAAACCCGCGCGCTGTGGGTTTTCGCCAAATGCAGTCAGCAGTTGCAAGACCGCATCTTGCACGGCTTGCGAATCGATCTTGCTGGATCGAAGCGTTTCCTCAGTAATATTATCGTCAAAATCAATGTGTTCCATAGTTCCACTTCTTCATAAAACTGGCCCGGAGAGTCTCTTCCGGGCCAGCGGGATTCGGGTCCGCGAAGGTCAGCCGATCTTTGGCTCGATCAGGCCGTAGGTGCCATCCCGGCGGCGATAGAGCACATTGATGGCATTGGTTTCCATATTGAAAAATATGAAGAAATTATCGTGACCGAGCATTCTCATTTGCTCCAGGGCTTCAGCCTCGTTCATGGGCGGCAAATTGAAAGTCTTGCGGCGCATGATCGGGGAGGCAGCAATCTCTTCGGCTTGTTTTTCGACCGGCGGCTCGACGACCACCTCCGCCGCAGAACGACCGTCGCCGCGGCCGCGCTGGCGCTTGCCCTTCAGGCGCTCGATCTGACGCTGCATCTTATCCAGCGCGGTATCAAAAGCCGCAAAGATATCGTCGGAGCGTTCTTCTGTCCGCAAGAGGGAACGGCGGCCGCGCACAGTGATCTGCGCCACCTGACGATCCATCGCGCTGCGTGCGGATTTGACATAGGCAAGTTCTATTTTTACTTCTTGGATGTCGTTCAGGTAACGATCGAGCTTGGCAGCCTTCTTGGTGACGTAATCCTGGATGCGATCGGTAACTTCCATATTCCTTGCGACAATCTCGATTTTCAAAGCCATAGGCGCCTCCTGAAAAAAAGAATTTGTCAAACGTTCTGCAAGCCATGGCGGGGCAAGGCCCGCGCCAGCGTCAGCGCAAAAACAGCTTTTGCGCCGGCCGATAAAAGCGCCTCAACGCAAGCGGAAAGCGTCGCGCCGGTCGTGGCGACATCGTCCATCAACAGGACGGTGCGTCCGCTGACCGGTCGCGGGTCAGCGCGAAAAGCACCCTGCATGTTCTCCCGGCGCTCGACCGCCGAAAGGCCCACTTGGGATTTCGTCTCCCGCACGCGGGATAAGGCACGCGGCGCGTAACGCCAACGGTTGAGCGCGGCCAGCGGCATGGCGATCAAGCCAACTTGATTATAGCCGCGTTCTTGCAGGCGTCTCTTCCCCAACGGCACCGGAACGACCACTTCCACGGGCCAGTCCAGGCGGCGGCAGAAATCCGCCATCGGACGCGCCAGCGCGTCCCCCAGCGCCACGTTGCGCCGGTACTTCAGCCGATGCAACGCGGAACGTACCGGCCCCTCGAAAACGGCCCAGGAACGCAGCGCCGCAAAAGGAGGCAGGCGCAGCCGGCAGCTTGCACACAACCCCAAATAGGCTACCGGCAGTCCGCAAATATCACAGATGGGATCCGGAACCGGCGTGACCTGCTGCTGGCATTCCGCACACCAGCGGGCGCCCGACCGACCACATCCCGCGCAGACAGGCGGGTACAGCCAATCCAAACCACCCCATAACCATTCGTAAAGGCGGTATGTTCCCATGACAGGGTATAAAGTTAGCGCGCCAGGGGCAGGAGACTATCTCTCAAACGAAATGCGGCCGGAGTCAACAACACAATTATGAGCGCCGGGAAGATAAAAAGACCCATCGGGAAAACCATCTTGAGCGGCGCTTTGCGCGCCTCCTCTTCGGCGCGTTGGCGGCGCTTGATACGCATCTGGTCGGATTGGATGCGCAAGACCCTGGCCATGCTCACGCCAAGCTGCTCGCTCTGGATGATCGCCGCCACGAAGCTGGTCATCTCAGCGATGTCCACGCGGTCGGACATATCCCGCAGGGCCTCACGCCTCAATTTACCCAATTGGATTTCGCGGATGGCGCGGCCAAAAGCCATCGAAAGCTGGTTGTCCCACTTCTCGTTGACCTTGGCCATAGCGGCGTCGAAGCCCAGCCCGGCTTCGACGCAGATCGTCAGCAGATCCAAGGCGTCCGGCATGGCCTTACGGATCTCTTTCTGGCGCCTGTCTATCCTGCTCTTCAACCAGAGTTGTGGAAAGAAGAAACCCAGTACTGTAAAAATTATCGTAGTAAGGAACTCACGCGATACCGGCCAATTATGTGAAAACAAGAAAACCAGGAACAGCAAACCTCCAAATGCGCCTGCGACTACAAACCGCAATGCTAAAAATGAGGAGGCATCCAAACGCCCAGGGTTGCCGGCCAATTCCAAATTCTTCGCCGTCGTCTCCACCTGGTGCTGGGGCGTAAAGCGGGCGGATATGTTGCCCAAGTGGCGCGCCACGGGCAGGATCACGCGGTCAGCAAAAGGTTGGGAAAGTTCGATCTCTTCGAGCGAGACGACCTCTCCCCGTTCGCTGAATTCCGCCAGGCGCGCAGCCAAGGGATCTTCCTCTTCCTTTGGCTGTCGCGCCCCCGCGAAAATCAGGATCGCGGCGACGATAACGATGATGATTACGACGACAATGATCCCAGTCCACATCTTACACCTCGATACTTGCGATCCTTGTCATGACGAAATAACCTACAACGATCATCAGGCCGGCCGTACCGAGCGCGATAAGCCCGCACAGACGATTCTCCGGCACAAAGAACGTCATCATGTAATCCCGGTTTAGAAACCAGAGGATCAAGAGCAAGCCGACCGGCATCAAGGCCAGGATGCGCCCAGAATACATGACTTGAGAAGTCAGCACTCTTATCTCACCCTTGATGCGGATCCGCTCGCGGATCGTGAAAGAGATAATATCCAGAATTTCGGCCAGGTTGCCGCCGACCTCGCGTTGTACGTTGATCGCGGTAATGACGAAATCGAGGTCTTCGCTGGGAATACGCCGAAAGAGATTATCCATGGCGCGCTCCATGGGGATTCCCAACTGCATTTCCTGAACGACGCGGCGGAACTCATCACAGATCGGCGGTGGCAATTCCTTGCTTACTGCCTCCAGCGCCTGCATGGTGGAATAACCGGCGCGCAGGCCACTGACCACCAGGTTCAACATATCCGGCAGTTGGTCGTTGAAGCGCTGCAACCGCCTTCCCTGCTGGCGTTTCACATACACACGCGGGACAAATGCGCCCATCACCGCGCCGATGAGCGCCGAGGGGAGGAGCCTGCCGCCCAGGAAGAAAGCCACCATTGCAAAGCCCGCAATCGAGATCGCGTACAGTGCAATGTATTCGCCCGGCTTGAACTTCAAGTCCGCGCGCGCCAATTCACGCGCGATGCGCTCACCAAAGGAGGACTTTTCGACGCGCCGATTGACCCAGTCGGTCAACGCGCCTTTGGATTCCTTCGGCGCCTTGGAAACCTTTTCCTCCTCGAGGAACTTGCTCAACCGCTCGTCCACAAGCGCTTGTTCGCCGGTCACCGAAAACAACACGCCGATGATAAGCAAGATCAACGCCAAACCGCCGCCAATGATCAAGACAATTATCACTGGATCACCTGCCAATCAGAGAGTGGTAGCCGACTGCGCTACCATAATGGTTGCCGATTGCGCAACCATAATGGACAAAAGATTTCCTGTCCATGCCTGCCTTTATGGTAGCCTACCTCGCTACCACGTTGGTAGCTCTTCGAGCTGCCATTAGTAGCGTTGACGGGCGCCAACGCCGAAGATGGCTGGGGGTAAGTGAATACCAGCCGCCTCGAGCTTCTCCATAAACTTGGGACGCAGACCCGTCGGCCGCAGGGTTCCAATCACCCGGTTGCCTTCTATTCCCGTCTGCTCGAAAACGAAGATATCGGTCGTGGTGATGACTTCACCTTCCATGCCGGATACCTCGGTAACATTGACGACTTTGCGCGAGCCGTCCCTCATGCGGTCCTGGTGGATAATCAAATTAATGGCCGAAGTAACCTGCTCACGTACGGCACGGGCAGGGAGTTCCATACCCGCCATCAGGGTCATGGTTTCGAGGCGCGCCAGCGTATCGCGCGGCGAGTTCGAGTGGAGGGTGGTCATCGAGCCCTCGTGGCCCGTGTTCATGGCCTGGAGCATGTCCAGTGCAGCTTCGTCGCGGATCTCGCCCACGATGATCCGGTCGGGACGCATACGCAAAGAGTTGATTACCAATTGCCGGATGGTGATTTCTCCACGGCCTTCGATGTTCGGCGGGCGCGATTCCAGCGTGACGACGTGCTCCTGGCGCAACTGCAATTCGGCCGCGTTTTCAATGGTGATGATCCGCTCATCGGCGGGGATGAAACCAGATAGAATGTTGAGCAACGTGGTCTTACCGGAGCCTGTACCGCCCGATATGACAATGTTGATCTTCGCTTCCACGCACGCCTTGATGAATTGCAGCGATTCGGGTGTGAGCGTACCGAATTCTATTAGCTGCTCGACCGTGATCGGATTCCGGGCAAACTTACGGATCGTCAGGGTGGGACCTACCAACGAGATGGGCGGAATGATAGCATTGACGCGCGAGCCATCTGGCAAACGGGCGTCTACGTATGGGCTGGACTCATCAATACGCCGCCCAAGCGGGGCTACGATACGATCAATAATACGCATAACATGTTCATTGCTTTCGAACGTTACCGGTACACGATGGAGCTTCCCTTTCCGCTCAATGTAGATATTCTTCGCGCCGTTGACCATGATTTCTGTCACGGAATCATCTTCCAACAGGGCCTGAAGAGGACCAAAACCGAGGATTTCGGCCGAGATTTGCTCGAAAAGCCGAGCACGCTCAGGTCGAGAAAGAACGATGTTCTCCTCGTTCAATATCTGTTCGTACAAGTTCTGGATCGTCCGGCGGACCTCCTCCGTTTTCGTAATATCCATCGAGGGATCCAGTTCGGCCAACAGCTTATTTTGAACGCGCGTTTTCAAGTCGAAATAGGAACCGGCTTGCGGAGCGGCATTCGGCGCGCTGACGCGGCGAGCCTGGAGGGAAGCCAGGCGCGATCCTTCACCGCTCGTCTGCGCTGGGGCGCTTGACTCTTCCGGGGATTTTCCTTGTTCGATCCGCTTGAGCAACGACATCCTTTACCTCCTGCCTGGCTACCGTCGTATCACTTTCTCGGCCCCTTCACCTTCGACACTCATCAATTTCGCGCGCAGCACTTCGGCAAGTGTGAATACGCCACGTGCAGAGGGCTGCATTTTGTTGTCCAGGACGAAGGGGATACCCCGGTTGACAGATGGGATGACCACGCGTTCGTCCAACGGGATCACTGCAACCACTTCCAGCTTGAGGTTTTCAGCTACCTTTTCCGGTGTGATTGCAATACGCTTGTCGAAACGGTTCATCACAAAAGCGACTCGATCTAAGGGTACGCCCATGGTCGTCATCAGGTCCAGGAACAACCTTCCATCTTTTATCGAAGGAATATCCTGTGTCGTGACCAGGACAACGACGTCACTGTCGTCCAGGACTGCCAGGGTAATATCATTCAAGTAAGAGCAAGTATCAACGACAATATAGGCATATAACTGGCGAAGATACTGGAGCACCTTCGTAAATTGAGCAGCCGTGACCTTTTCCGCGTTTTCGGGACGGGTAGGTCCTGCGAGGATATGCAAACCTGAGGCGGCGTGCTTGATCATCACCTCTTCGACGATATCCGGGTCAAGCTCATCCGCTCGCGGGGTCAGGTCGAGGATCGTGTTCTTACCCTGTTCGTTCAGAAAAACAGCCACGTCCCCGAATTGCATGTTGGCATCCACCAGCACCACGCGAGTCTCCTCGTTATGTAATGCCAGGGCGAGGTTGACTGCCAGGGTGGTGCATCCGGTTCCACCTTTAGGGCTATAAACCATGATGATCTTGCCATGCGTCACTCTTGCACCAACCAGCGGTTGTGTTGCACCCCCGGCGGGAGCGACGTATCCCTGAGAACGCTTGCCGCGTTCTTCGCGCGCCGTGGCGCCGGCGCGCCGGATTGCAGCGGTCAATTCGTCCGGCATGGGGGGTTTGGTCAAAAAGTCACGCGCGCCGACCAACATCGCCCGCCGCATGTAATTTTGATCGCCTTGGACGGAAAGGATCACTACCATGGTGGTTGGAGCCTTCTTGCGGATCTCCTGCGTGGCGGCAATCCCATCCATATCCGGCATGTTTATATCCATCAAGACGACATCCGGAGCCATCTCTTGGGATAGCTGAATAGCCTCTCGCCCCGACTTTGCAGTACCGACAACCTCGATATTCGTTTCAAACTGTAACAGCTTGCGGATGTTCTCACGAGTCTCGGCAATATCATCTACGATCAGCACGCGAATTTTGTCGCCATCACCCATGAACAATCTCCATGCTACGACCCGATGAAACCCAATTCTTACTGGACGGTTTCATCGCATCGAAATAGAACGTACCTGATGTTATTTGAAATACCGCAAAAGTCACTTTGTCACCCTGAGGGAGCGTTCTTCAGCGACCGAAGGGTCTCCCGCCGTGGGGGGATTCTTCGGGCACACCGTCCTGCGTTCGGTGCAGGGAAGTGCGCCCTCAGAATGACAGAAAGGGGCGGGGCTCTTGTCTAGATTTATCACTCCCAAGTGACCTTTGCGGTATTGTGTTATTTTGGAGTTACCACAATGATATCGTTGGGCAATTCTGGCGGTGTAATCGTATCGGTGCGAGGTTCGACCGCGTAAGGCAGCTTGGCCGGAACAGGGATGTTGTATTGGCTCAACAAGTATTGCAGCGTAGCGGCTTCCGTCTCCGCATTTGTCTCTTGGTCGTTTGGATTGCGCAAGGTCAGCGTAATGCTTGCGTTGATGTCCAAGAGATATTTCAACGTGACGGCATCCTGTGGAGTCACCATCAGCGTAACCATATCAGGTCGAACGACAGTCGCAGCCACTTGCTGCCCTGGCTGAGGTGTTTCTGTAGCGCCAGTATCAGATTGCCCGGTAGCCGCCTGGGCCGTAGCCTCGCCCGGCAGAGGGAAGGCGCCCACGTGCAATACCTGCACATTCTTCAGGATCATCTGCGTCACCATGCGGGGGCGTTGGGACTCGGAAGGTACAAGGTAGAGAGGCTCGTTCAGTGCAGCGTCAAGCTCGGTCCGCCCCTGCGTAGAGCCCTGGCCGCCCGAGATTATTGCAGCAGTCAACACTGGCAATTGTTCGGGAAGGTAACCAGAACCCGTCACGATAGCCGTGTAATTCGGCAGGATGCTTTGATAGCTGGAATCGACATCCACCAGCAGCAGCGAAACGAGGATATCCACGAAATCGCCATCGCGAATTGCATAGGCGGCCGAGGATAGACGCGTGATGGGGATCGCGATGGCCGTCATCCCTTGCGGGATCATGGCTGCCCAAGTGGAGCCACCGAGGTTGACATTCCCGGCAACCGGCGTAACCATCGCACTGGTGATGAGGATACCCTGCGTAAGCGGATATTTCGCATACTGCCCCACAACGTCTGCCTTGCTGGTGAACAAATCAACGACCATCTGGGTTTCAGGCAGGGTCATGGAGCCTAACATTTGTTATTTGCGTTCCAGGGAGGATATTCTGGCCTGCGGTCACAACCTCTACATTGCGCACCTCAGGCGTGGGAGTTGCAGAAGGCTGCGTACTGAGCATCCCTTTGCTGCGGAGGTAGAAAAAAGCCGCCGCAACACCGATGATGAGTATCAACGCCAGGTAAATGAAAATTCTTCCGCGACGCATAGCACTCTCCTTATGCCCAAATGGCTGAATTGACTATGGCAGCCCCTGGCTACCACAATTGA
>MNXK01000004.1:580-4134 GCA_001872165.1 Anaerolineae bacterium CG2_30_58_95 | reverse complement strand
CGCATCACCTTCGTGTTGGGCTCTCGTTACTCGTCACTGCGTGACTGGTTGCTGGCTTACCGTGAAGGTGAGCCTTTGCCGCTGGATCATTTCATGCGTAGACTATTTGGTGAAGTGCTTTCCCAACCGGGCTTTGGCTTTCACCGCAATTTGGACGCGGCGCGTGTGGCCGCCAGCCTGGTCGAATCTGCCCAGAAGTTCCGCTGGGCGATGGAGTCTTCGCAGGAAGACTTCCGAAGTCTTCGAGACTTCGGAAGTCTGGGACAGGAATATATCAACATGCTGCAAGACGGCGTGATCGCCGCGCAGTACCTCGAAGCCTGGCGCGCCGAAGCGGTGACAACGAATGCGGTGCTGGTCGCCCCGGCGCACACTTTCCTGATGATGAACCGTCCCGCTACGGTGCAGTTCTGGCTCGATCCCGGTTCCAGCGGCTGGGCCGAGCGCCTGTTCCAGCCGTTGACCCATCCCTATGTACTCTCGCGGCACTGGGATGCTTCGGCAGGCTCAGCAGGTCGCCTGTGGAGCGACGCCGACGAAGTCGCTGCCAACCAGCAAACCCTGGCGCGCCTGGTGACCGGCCTCCTGCGCCGCTGCCGCGCCCGCGTCTACCTCGGCCTGAGCGACCTGGGCGAGAGCGGCTTCGAGCAGCGCGGTCCGCTGTTGAAGGCGTTCCAAAGGGTGCTGCAGAGGAAGGAGGAAGGATGAAGGATGAAAGATGAAAGATGAAGGATGAAAGATGAAGGATGAAAGATGAAGGATGAAAGATGAAGGATGAAGGATGAAAGATAAAGAGTTCAACGCGAATGGCACACTAATTGCCGCCTTGCTCTTTGTCCTCCTGCTCACCGCTTGCAACCTGGATGGCGGAACGGCGACGCCTACTGTCACCGTCACCCCTGTCCCTTCATCAACAGCTACCTGGCTGGTCGGCGACCTGGGCTGGGGTGAGGTGACAGGCCACGTCAATAATGCGATCACCGGCGAGCCGATCCCTGGCGCAATCGTGACCTGCGATGGCTTTTCGTACACCTCCCCCGCGCCATGTCAGGGAACAACCACCACAGATGTCAATGGCGATTTCGTCTTCGAGAACATCTTCTTCCACGACACGGATCGGATGACCATACGGGTGGAAGCCCCCGATTTCGTCTCGCAAACTCTTACACAGGAGTTCTTCACCCAGCCTGAATTCTATGTCAACGTAACCCTGATGCCATTCGGCTTCACTCCCATGATCTGCTGCACGCCGCCAGCCTGTTCTGCCAACGAAACGTATAACTGTCCCGGCGAATGTCCCTGCGGCTGCGGCACGACATGCGCCACCAAAACGCCCACGCCGCTCTCTGGCCCGGCCATCGCCGGATGCCCGCTCTTCCCCGCCGATAACTTCTGGAACACTCCGGTGGACAGCCTCCCCATCCACCCGCGCTCGGAAGCCTGGGTTGACAGCATCAGCCGCCAGACCGGCTTCCACATGGACTTCGGCTCCGGCGCCTGGGACGGCGGCCCGATCGGCATCCCGTATAACCTCATCTCCGCGGCAGGCGGGACCTGGTACACGCTCGATTTCTACTATCCAGACGAATCCGACCCCGGCCCCTACCCCATCCCACCCGACCCGCTTATCGAGTGGGGCTCCGACCATCACATCCTCATCGTGGATACCGGCGGCTGCACGCTCTACGAAATCTACGACGCCAGCCTCAGCGGCGGCCAATGGAGCGGCGGCTCGGGCGCCATCTGGGACCTCAACAGCAACGCCCTGCGCCCCGAAACGTGGACCTCGGCCGACGCAGCCGGTCTGCCTATCCTGCCGGGGTTGGTACGCTACGACGAAATCGCCTCGGGCGAGATCAACCACGCCCTGCGCTTCACCGCCAGCGAAACAGCGGGATACATCTGGCCCGCCCGGCACCAGACTTCTGACCCCGACCGCAGGATCCCCCCCATGGGGGCGCGCTTCCGCCTGCAAGCGGATTACGACATCTCCGGCTTCCCCCTTGAATTGCAGATTATCCTGCAAGCCATGAAAACCTACGGCATCGTCCTGGCCGACAACGGCTCGGATTGGTACGTGAGCGGCGCGCCCGACGCGCGCTGGGACAACGACATGCTCCACCTGCTCGATGTGTTGACAGGAAATGATTTCGAAGCCGTGGATACTTCGGTGTTGATGGCGGATGTGAATTCAGGAGAGGTGAGGTAAGTGCCAAGTGTCAAGTGCCAGGTTGCCCTCTCCCTTGGGAGAAGAGGTAGGGGTGAGGTCCCAACCTCGCAAGTAGCCTGCGTCATGAAGCGCGGATGATGGTGGTTCAGAAGGGATGGAACGTGCTAAAATAAACGAGAAGCTTGGAAGATTTGGAAATCGTCCGCAAGGCATTCGCGGATTTGAAAGCCGCTGGCGGAAACCGCAAAAAAAGCGGGCTGGATGAAATGGGAAGGTATTGCCGAAGATTTATAAAAGGAGACAGATATGGTTACTCAAACCTTTGAAGCAGTTTACGATGGTAAAGTTCTGCGTCCCAAAAAAAGATTGATTTTGGAGACAAACACGTCTGTGCAGGTGACGATACGTGCGGTTGAGGCGAAATCCAAGAAGAAAAAATCGGCCCTGGAAGTAATCGAGTCGCTTAAAGTGGATGCGCCGTCTGACTGGTCTGAAAAAATCGAAGAATACCTGCAAGCCGAGAAGCGGGCCCATGAACGATAAAGTCTTTCTTGACACGGCGTTTGTCCTCGCGCTTGCCTCGCCTTCTGACCAATATCACGAAAAGGCAAAGGAACTTTCACGCCAGATCAAGAAAGAAGGCGTCGTGCTCCTCACCACTCGCGCCATCTTGATTGAAATCGGGGATGCGATGGCAGGCCAACGCAGGCGCAAGGCGGGGTTTGTCGCGCTCATGCGCAAATAATCGGAAATAGAAAATGGGGATTTCATCTTTCATCCTTTCCCCTGGCCCCGCAGGGTCATTGATGGTAACTGCTTAGCCTTTGGTTCATTCTCTCGGAAGAACCCTTATTCGGGCAAGCATCTTGTTAGGTTTGTCACCCTGAGCCGTTTTGTGGCGAAGGGTCTCCTCGCCGTGCAGGGGATGCTTCGGCCACAGAACGGCCTCAGCATGACAGGCTAAACAGTTACCATTGATGACGGTTTAGTAGGCAGTATAGGGTGGGCATGTTGCTGTTGTATAATCACTTTATCAATCAGGATGTAATTGGAGCAGAACATGGCTTCCCGCAAGCAAATCAACGCTGAATTTAAGTCAAAGACTTCCGAAGTCTCCAAGACTTCGGAAGTTGGATGCCACTGGTCACTGATTACTGATTACTGATTACTGATTACTGATTACTGATTACTGATCACTGATGACTGAAAACTGATGACTGCCTTCACCCCTCGCCCCTCCCAATCCGAAATCCTCGCCTACCGCGGCGGCAAGATGGGCGTCTCCGCCGTGCCGGGCAGCGGCAAGACGCACACCCTCTCCGCGCTGGCGGCTGAGATCATCGCGCGCGGCGAGCTTGGCCCTGACCAGGAAGTGCTCATCGTC
>MNXK01000004.1:0-574 GCA_001872165.1 Anaerolineae bacterium CG2_30_58_95 | reverse complement strand
ATCGTCACGCTGGTCAACTCGGCGGTGGACAACTTCTCCAGCCGGGTCAGCGGCTTCATCCAGGCGCACGGACTGCTGCCGCACATTGGCTACCGCGTCCGCACGCTGCACGGGTTGGCGCACGACATCGTGCGCGAGAAACCGGCTCTGGTCGGGCTGGAGGAGCGCTTCAGCATCATTGACGAGCGCGAAGCCGACTTCATCCGCAAGGAAGCCGCCCAGGCCTGGCTGCAGGCCCATCCCAATTTCCTCGATGATTACCTCGACCCAGAGATGGACGACTCCAAGCGTGACTGGGTGCGCCGCCAGCAGTTGCCCGAACTGGTCAACAGCCTGGCGCTGAGCTTCATCCGCTCGGCCAAGGATCGCCGCCTGGCGCCCGAGGATTTACGCCGCGAACTCGATCATCAACCTACCGCGCCTGTCCCCGCAGGGGGGCTGCCGTTGGCCGAGATGGGCTGGGAGATCTACGCCAACTACCAGCGTGCCCTCACCTATCGCGGCGCGGTGGACTTCGACGACCTGATCCGCCTGGCGCTGCGCCTGCTCGAACTGGACGCTGAGTTCCTCGAGC
>MNXK01000011.1 GCA_001872165.1 Anaerolineae bacterium CG2_30_58_95 | reverse complement strand
AGCGGGACAGTGCGGGCTTTCTCGCCCTTTCCCAGGACGCGGATTTCGCCTTTGCGCTCGGAAAGGGTAATGTCGTCCAGTTCCAGGCCGCATAGTTCGCTCACGCGCAGCCCCGTGTTCAGGAACAGGATGACCATCGCCTGATCGCGGACGGCCTGCCGTTTTGCGGCCTCGGTGCGGGCAGCAGCGAGATTGCGTTCCAATTCCTTGAGCAAGGCAGCCTGCTGGCGTTTGTCCAGCCACTGCGGGGCCAGTTTTTGCTGTTCCACGTCTTTGATGCCGTTCGCGGGATTGTAGTCCGTCAGGCCGTTTGCGCGCGCCCAGGCGATCCAGGCGCGGATAGCGGCCAGGTGGCGGTTGACGGTGGCGGGGCTGGCCTTTTTATTGGTCATCAGGAATTGCTTGTATTCCCGGATGTCGCTTGGGGTGACCGCGCCAACGAATGCTTCGCTCTGCGGCTCGAGAGCCTCGCCGCCGGACTGCTCGAACCAGCGGGAGAAGGCTGCGAGGTCAGCGCGATAGCCTTTGATGGTGGCCGGCGCACGGCCTTGGGATTGCAGATATTCGCTGAAAGCATCAAACATTAGCGGACTCCTATGCGGCGTGACTTGAATTGTATTGCGTAAATTACGAGGGATAACAGCCCGAAAAGGGGTGGTTTTCTTGCGAAACTGCCCCTGTTATACCACACAATGATTGTTGTATTGCGTATAGTACGCAATACAAAAAGACGTATTTTCAACGGTCTGCGGCCTGGCCATTACCTGGCCATTAAACAAAAAAAGTCCCGGCTTTCACCGGGAGATATGTCCTTGGGCAATCCGAATTTCAATCTTTGCGTCCAGCGCATCTGCGATGCGGCGCAGAAAAGAGATACTTGGCGCGCTGCTGCCATTCTCCAGGCGAGCTATGGATGGTTGGCATGTCCCAAACATCTCGGCCAGTTGCGCCTGAGTCATGCCGCGCAGAATGCGCAGGCGGGTAATCTGATAGCCGGGTTCGAGTTCACGGTCAGCGGCAACAAACGCAGGGTCTTTGAGTTGTTCCGCCTGCCAATCTTTGAAAGTAGCCTTGGATACAGGGGACATTTTATTCCTCCAGCAGTTCATTCATCCGGCGCAGCGCCGTAGCAATTTCCTTCTTGGGTGTCTTCATACTCTGCTTGCGGAAGCCGTGCAGGATGACAAATTTGCGATCCCGGTACAGGAAATAAAACAGGCGATTATCTCCCAGACGCAGTTCCCAAAGCCGGCCTTCGATCCGGCGAGCATGCGGCATTCCGAGGTTCGTGCCAAATTCTTCCAATAACTTCGCCTCTCTCGGTTTTCCTGGATGGCTGGCGCCACTATCTGCTCAACGAAATGCCGGATATGCACACCGAGATCAACCTGCTGACCAAAGAAGGTGATTTAGTAGCCTACTATGCAACCACCACCGGCACCAGTGTCGAGTACGGCCATGCAGCGGTTTGGGCCAAATCGGTTTTTGCCCGCTTCCGGGACGGGAAGATCGTCCAGATGTGGGGAGTCGAAGACGGCCTGAACCAGATGCAGCAACTCGGCTTCCGGCTGGTTGAGCCGGTGAAGGTGACGGCTTAATGGGGTGAAAAAGGCCTGGCTTAGTAGCCTGCCCCTCACCCGCCCTCGGCCAACACCGCCTGGGTGAAGATCTCCAACCCCGCCTCGACCTGCGCCTGATCCGCGTTAATTGCTGGGATCAGGCGGATGGTCTGCGCCCAGTGACCGCAGGGGTAGCACAGCAAACCGTTGGCCAGCATGCGGTTAAGGATATTGCCCACCGCCGTAGGGTTGGGCTGTTTGCCGCCCGGCTGCACGAATTCGACCGCCAGCATCAACCCCACCCCGCGCACGTCACCCACGATGGGTGACTTTCCCTGTAAAGATCTCAGCCCTTCCAGCAAATAGCCGCCCCGGGCACGGGCGTTAGCCAGCAGGTTTTCTTCCTGGATCACGTGTAGCGTCTCCAGGGCCGCGGCGCACGACACCGGGCTGCCGCCGAAGGTGGTACCGTGCGAGGCCGGGCCCCAGGCCTTCATGATATCGGCCCGCGCTGCGGTGGCTCCCAGGGGGAAACCATTGGCGATGCCCTTGGCCAGGCAGACGATGTCTGGTTCGACCCCAAAGGTCTGGGCGGCGAACAACTCGCCCGTGCGCCCAAAACCGGTCTGCACCTCGTCCAGGATCAGCATGATACCGTGCTGGTCGGCCAGGCGGCGCAGCTCGTTCAGCCAGCCCGGCGGCGGGATGACGTAGCCACCCTCGCCCTGCACCGGCTCGACCAGGAAGGCTGCCACTTCTTGCGGGGCGATGACATGCTCGAACAGCCGGTCGATGTCGTCGAGCGCTTCCTGGGCGCACTCTTCCGGGCTGGGCGCTTTCGAGCGGAAGGGGTAGGGAAAACGGGCGAAGTAGAAGCCAGGCAAGTAGGGACTCATCCCGCTGCGATAGCGCGCCTTAGAAGTGGTGGCGCTGATCGCCCCCATCGTGCGCCCGTGAAAGCTGCCGATGAAGGCGATGATCCCTGGTCGCTTGGTCACATAGCGCGCCAACTTGATGGCGGCATCCACAGCCTCGCTGCCGCTGTTGCCGAAGAAGAACATATCCGCCCCACCGGGCATCACCTTGCCCAGCTCCCAGGCCAGGCGCAGCGTCGATTCGGGGGTCGAAACGCCCACTGGCGCGTGCACCATGCGCTCCATTTGCGCCTGGGCCGCAGCCACCACCCGCGGGTGGTTATGTCCAAGGTTGCAGGCGCCGAAGCCGGAAAGCCAGTCCAGGAAGCGTTTGCCGTAGCAGTCGTACAGGTAGGCACCCTCCGCCCGCTCGATGGGCAGGTTGGGCCAGTCTTGCGCCAGCGGCGGCGCCAGCAGGTCTTCACGATGAGTGATTAAATATTCGAAAGTGGGTTGGTCGGGTTTCAAAAGTTTATCCTCCAAATTTTAATACCGTGCAGGTCACGAACACAGCGATGATGAACGCCAGCCAGGCATAGTCAGCCGGGCGAGCAGTGAGCACTTCGATCTCGGTGGGCTTAATCGGGGCGCCGAAGCCCTTGGTCTCCATGGCGATCTGGAAGTCATTCGCCTTGCGGAACAGCAGCAGGATTAACGGCGTCAGAATCGGGATGTAGGCCTTGAAGGCGCGTTTGATCACGTTCATCGAGTCGATGTCGAAGGCGCGCAGTTTTTGCGCGTCGACGATCGAGCCCCACATTTCGAACAGCAGGGTGGTGAACGATAATGCGCTGACGAACATGAACGTGGCGGTCTGCGGGATGCGCAGCTTGCCCATGGCGGTCATGATGCCCGAGGTCGGGGTGGTCATCACGAACAGCGGCAGCGATGAAGTGGCCACCAGGATGCGCACGCACAGCACCAGCCCGAAAACCACCCCTTCGCGGGTGATCACCCCCAGGTCGGCCTCCCACAGGCGCAGGTGGCCGAAGGTGATCAGCGGGGTGTGGCCGCCGCGGTAGGTGAAGCCCTGGATCAGCAGCAGGAAGATGAAGGTGCCGACCAGGATTTTCATCAGGGTGGTAAAGCGCCGCAGCTCGATGCGGGCGATGAGCCATAGCACAGCTGAAAATCCCAGCCAGATCAGCAGGATGGGGATATCGGTGATTCGGATCGGGTACATCACCAGCACCAGGGTCAGCATCACGTATAAAAACTTTACCAGCGGGTGCAGGCGGTGGATGGGTGTGCCAAGGTGGGTATAGCGGAAGACGGGTGCGCGCATGGGGGTTTCTTTTTATTGATCCATTTTCGCGTAGATTAGAAAGCAATTCGCGGACAAATTCCTATCCCAAGTTGGTTATGAACCCAGTACAGCATATAACTGATCCAGGGTCATGATATCCGGCGGTACGCCCAGCGGAGCCAGCTTTATCGCCAACTGCGTGGCCACGGGCGGCACGACAAAGCTGCGCCGCAGCTTCTCCACCTGCGTGAATACCTCAGCGGTGGGGCCATCCAGCAGCACCTGGCCATTGTACAGCACGATCAAGCGGTTGGCGTAGTGGGCGATCAGGTCCACGTCGTGAGTGATCATAAGCACCGTGCCGCCCTGCTCGTCATGGAAGCGTTTGGCCAGGTCGGCGAGCTGGTAGCGCCCGCGATGATCCTGCGCCGTGGTCGGCTCGTCCAGGATCAACACCTGGGGTTCGAGCGCCAGGGTGGCAGCCACCGCCAGCTTGCGCCGGTCGCCGAAGGACAGGCGGAAGGGGAACAGGTCAGCCACCTCGCTCAACCCCACCCGGCGCAGCGCCTGCTCGGCCCGCGGCTGGATCTCCTCTTCGGCCACGCCCACGTTGCGCAGCCCGAAGCGCACCTCGTCCAGGCACGAGGCGGTGAAAAGCTGGTAATCGGGGTTTTGCAGCACCAGACCCACCCGCCGGGACATCTCGCCCACCGGAATTTTACGGATGCTTTCCCCGTTGAAGAATACCTCGCCTTTCGACGGGCGCAGCAGGCCGACAAAGCACTTGACCAGCGTGCTCTTGCCTGAGCCGTTCTGTCCCACGATGCCGACGATCTCGCCCTGGCTTACCTGCATTGACACGTCTTTCAGGGCGGTTACGGCCGGTGGGCCAGGGTACTGCACGCTGATCCCACGCGCTTCGAGCAGGATCGTGTGCCCATTTTTCTCTGTTCCGCTATTCCCCTCCGCAGGGTGGGGGATTGGGGATGCAGGGATGGTTTGCCGTACCTTTAGTTCTCCTGCCTGCACCGCTGATTCCACCCGCTGGGCCACTTCATCCACAGTCAGGGTGATTTTGCGCTCGCCCGCATTTTTACCGGTCGTTCTGCCGCTAAACACCCTGGATTGGAACAGGATCAGCGCCGGGGTCTTGACGCCGGCTTGCTCCAGGCGGGCGGTTTGCGAAAAAACTTCTGCCGGGGTGCCCATCAGCGCCGTCTCGCCCCGCTCCAGCACAATCACCTGGTCAGCCAAGTGGAGGATCTCTTCGGTCTCATGGGTGGTCATTACGATGGTCAGATCACCGCTGCGCTTCAGCCGCTCAATCGCTTCGCCCACCTCCCAGCGCCCGGCCGGGTCAAGCTGCGAAGTCGGTTCGTCCAGCACCAGCACGCGCGGCTGCATGGTGAGCACGCTGGCCAGGGCGGCACGCTGCTTCTGCCCGCCCGAAAGATCGCGTGGGTTGCGCTCTTCCAGTCCATCCATCCGCACCAGGGATAGGGCGGCCTTCGAGCGGCGCAGAATCTCCTCGCGGGGTACGCCCAGGTTGGAGGGCCCGAAGGCCAGCTCGGTGCGAATGGTGGGCATGAACAACTGCACTTCGGGGTCCTGCATCAGTGTGCCGCAGACCTGCGAGGTGACATACAGCGGTTCGTCCCACGGGTCGATGCCGGCCACCGAGACGATCCCCCGCCGCCGCCCGCCGTAGATGTGCGGTGCGATGCCGCTCAGCAGGTAGCACAGCGTCGACTTGCCCGCCCCATTGGCGCCCAGCACGACCACGAACTCCCCCCGCCGGGCGGTCAGGCTGAGGTTCTGCAGCGCAACCACCTCGCCTTCGTAGGTGAAGATCACGTCCTGCAGGGAGAGGATTTTGTTTTCATCCATAGATTAATTCTCTGCTTCAATTTGCGGCAACCATGAATGCATTTCGCCGCCGGTATGGGGAAGGGGGCTCGGACAATCAGATTACCAGATGGAGCCTTCGATCTTGGGCAGACCGCTGCGCTCCAGCGCCTCGATGATCGGGATGGTGATCACCGCGGTGATGGCCGACAGCGCCACAACCCACCAGGAGTAGGCCAGGTGGGTGGCTACGCCCAGTTCGGAGGAGAAGTTATACAGGTACCAGTAGGGGCGTGTCCAGGGGATCCACCAAACCAGCATGGCGGCCAGGATCACCAGGAAAATGCCCGCATAGCGTTGGGTGCGCTTTTTGGAAACGATCCATTCAGGCATCAACCGGGTACCGAGTGGAGTGACGGCGATGATTGTCGAAGGAATCCAGTACAGCGCAGCCAGGATGAAATAGAGCGGTTCAGGCACTTTGCCAAAACCACCTCTTGCGCCCGGGAAGTAGAAGGGCACCAACCAGCCGAGGATGCCAATGACAATGAACAACGGCGCGTTGATCATCCACAGGCTTTTATTTTTGATCATCAAGGCAACCAGGATGGCGGGCGAGGCCGCGCCGATGATCACGTCCACTAATTGCAGTGGGTAAGCGGCGGGAGCGATAAACATGCCGATGACCCCCCCGATAATTGCAGCGACAATCCCACCGATCGGCCCTAGCAGCAGGGGGGCGATCGCCGCAAACGGAGTCGCCAACGGCACGTAGCCCCCACCACCGACATAGGGGAAGATAGGGATCAGCGCAGTCACGCCGATCAACGCCCCAAACAGCGTGACCCAGGCGATGGATGCTCCGCCAATCCGGCCGGTCGTCTTCCTGGAACTAACTTTCTCAGTCTGTTGAGACATAGGAATCAAACCTCCTTCGGTTAGATTACGCAGCCAGGCCTTCTTGGGACATTGCTTCCGTCCGGGTGAAAGGCCCTGGGCTGCTTGGATGAAACGAGCCCCCTTCCCGAGGCCCGGTAATCCTTTAGGTGGACTCTTCCTGGAGCACAGGAATCGTCGCCGACCCCTGCGGAAAAACCGCCGCCTGCGCCTGGGGTCCATACTGGCGCAGCAACTCATCCACGCCGGCTTGCAGCGAGGCTGGTTGGCTGAAGCCCATCGCCTCAAACTCGGCCGGTGGGATGCCATCTGTCAACATATACAGGCGCTTCTCCGCTTTGATGCGCGCCAGGGTGTATCCCAGCACACTGAAAGTCACTTTGCCGCTGCGCCGTGTCACGTCGCGCAGGTAATCTTCCGGCCGCTTGGAACGGTCGGCCATCAGGCGGTAGAATTCCTCTCCCCCCACCCCGTCAGGGCAAGCGGCTACCAACAGGATACTGCCCCCCTCGCGCACCAGGGCGTCGGCGTATTCGACCGCCCGCACCGCCTGGTACAGGTCGATATCGTAGGGCGCGGCGGATGTCACGGCGAAATCCACCTGCGCCGGGCAGGTCACTTCATATACTTGCTTCGCCAGCACGACGGCCTCGCGAAACACCCGTTCCGGTGTCCCGGCAAAGGCACGCACGATGCGCTCGTTCTGGGAGAGCACCACGTCCAGCACCAGGTCCATCTTCACCAGCGCACCCGCCTCTTCGAGATCCTGCCGGCAGGGCACGTCCACCCGCCCAAACTGGCGGAAGCCCAACACCACGTGGGTGTGGCTGGCGTTGATGGTATCCAGCGCGGCCACGCCCGGCACGATCAGCTTGCGCCCGCCCGAATAGCCGGCGTAGGGGCTGGGGCCGACGTGACCGATGCCAATTAAGCGGTCCGCCTCCACCGCCAGCCGGTTGACCCATACCGGTGTGCCGCGCCGGGTGATGCCCATATACACCTGGTTGGCCTGGTCGTCGCAGCGGTGCTGCTCAATGCGGTAGCTGGCGTAGATCGCCTCGCCCACCTTGCGCTGTAATTCAGCTTCGGTGCTCAAGCGGTGCGTGCCGTGGGTGACCAGGATGGTCACATCCTCGTTGCGCACGCCAGCCTGTTCGAGTTGCTCTAACAGCGCAGGCAGCGCCAGGTCGGTGGGCGTGGTGCGGGTGTGGTCGTCCACCAGGATGACCACTTTTTCGTTGGCTTTGGCGATCAGGTTCAGTGGGGGAAGGTCGAGCGGGTAGGCCAAGGCGCGGCGAATCTCAACTTCCGGGTCATCACACCCCGGCGTTTCGAACGGCTGGTAGATACCAGTCAGGTTGGCCCCGGGCACTTGAAACCCGATCATCTGGCTGCCATAGGAGATATGAATTTCCATCGCTCGTCTCCTGGATATTTAGGCAGCTTGAAGTGATCGTTGTGCGTCAGTGAGGTTGTTATGGAGCATTGGTTTTATTATAGCAGGAATTGACTCCCTTCGTCAACCAAAAAGTGACTGGTGTTGGCGCAACAATCCGTTCGTATTCTCGTTTGTACCGCGCTCCCAGGCTGAGTAAGGATGGGAAAAGAAAAATGTGGCTTTCAGTTGTTCAGCGATTTGCTGGTGTAGAGCAAATTCCTTGCCATTGTCTGAAGTGAGCGTATGGGTCTGAGCCATCAATGGCTGTAGCAAAACGAGGATGGCATCTTTCACTGCTTGCGCCGTCCGTTGATCCACTTTGCGGATGAGCGCCAGACGAGACTTGCGCTCGGTGAGAGTGACAATCGCCCGCTGTTGCCCTTTTCCAATGACGGTGTCCATTTCCCAGTCACCCAAACGCTGGCGGCTGTTCACGATCTCGGATCGTTTGTCTATGCTTACCCGGTTGGGGAGTGCGGAATGTGTCCAAATTGAAGGTTGCGTTCAGGATCTTGCTTGGAGCAGATTTGCTTGCTGTTAGTTCTCAACCGATAATCATGCGCTTTCAACAAACGGCTGATCACTGGCTTGCTGACCCGATGTTTTCCCAAGCGCTCTTGAATATCGCTCAAGCGACAATTCAGCCACTTGCGACTGCTCATCGGATCGCCTGCTGTATTGGGCGCAACCAGTTCCAATAGCTTCGGCTCTAATTGCGAGTCTTTTTTTTGGCTCGCAACCGCCCACCACCTTCTCGTCGTTGCCGATCTAATGGCAAGGCAGAGAGTTGATCCTGCAATTCTGCCTTACCGTGTCGAATCGTCTTTTCATCCAAGTCTGTGATGAGCGCCAGTTGGCGGTCACTTGGACCATTCGCCTCCTCTGATAAGGTTGCAACATACCAGCGTCTCTGCGGTTCATTCAGGCGACTCAAAAACAGGTTCATTCTTTGGTGGCTTTGTATGATTCCCGCGCTAAATCCTGCTTTACAAGTCTCACACTCGCATTGGTGTACGATTGGCTCTGGGCTCACGCTTTTTCTCCTGTTCACCAAGTATAACCTATGTGAGGGAAGTTATTAATTTACGAACCCTTAGGTCTCCATAGATGTTTGGGGATACATCAAACGTAACTGCTCACTTGGTATTTGCTCTTCTGGGGACGCCTTGGACGAACCGCGCCGCTATGGAAGTGTTCGTGAGCCTGCCGCGAACGGTGGCTGTGGTGATAGAGGAGTGGAAAGCGTTTGGGAGGTTGCCGGTGGTCGAGTGAGGGAGGGGGCACTTTTAGAGGTCCGGCAGGGAATGCTGTAAACGAACGTGGCGTCTGGCTAACGAATGGGGGTATTCAGTTGTGACCGGGTGACCGATGTTGTTA
>MNXK01000053.1 GCA_001872165.1 Anaerolineae bacterium CG2_30_58_95 | reverse complement strand
AAACATCCCGTAGGGGCAAGAACTTGGAGGTTTTTACGCGTTAGCCTGCGATGGGTGTTGGGATTGGAATTGCCTCGCCCGTCACTATGCTGTACAGCACATCGGGGTCAAGGTCAGCGCCGTTGGGCCAGAAGATGGTTCCCCATTCGGGGTTGACGTCCACTTTGGCGAAGAAGGATTCATCTTTCAATGGCTCGAACACCCCCCTGAATTTGACGAGTTTGCGAATATCCACTTCGCCTTTTGCGCCATCTTCAAATTCTAAGCGCAAGTGAAAATCTTTCAGCGGTTTGACTTTTACAATATCTTTTAGCATAGGATTTACTCCAGCGGGTCAATCTTATTTGGCGGGGTCTCGTTTTGTGAAAGTTCCCAGTTTTCAATCAGTTCTGCGCGGTGCGCCAAAGCCCACTCTGCAACAAGTCCGAAGACGCGAGGAGGAAGATCGCCGCGTAGGATGGAAACTGGCTCAATAGTGACTTGTGCTTTCTGTCCACTATACCGAGCATGGAAATGTGGCGGCTGATGGTCGCTGTAATACATGGTAATGATGATACCGAAGAAACGCGAAATCTCAGGCATTTTATGAAATATCCTCGCGCGGAAAATCTTGCCACATTTCCTTGCGCGCGGCGTCAATCTCCGCGGCTGAAATGGATGGGCGCAAATCCTTCCACAGCCCGCGCAGGGGTTTATAAACCTTGCGAGCCTCAGCCAGACTTTGTTCTATCTCTGGCAATGCCGTGAAATGACTTTGAGCCGCTCACGGGGAGGCAATTTACGGAGCATGTCTAAAACGGCGTTGGGGGTGGTGGTTATCATATCTTACCTCACAGCTAATTATACCTCCCGCAGTCGGCGGCATAAGCCAGCGCGGCACGCACCGCCTCGGTTGTGACCTGCGGATATTCATTCACCACCTCTTCGATGGTCATACCATCCGCAATGCTGCCTACGAGCATGGCAACCGGTACGCGCGTGCCTTTGATGCAAGGCTCGCCATGATGGATTTCGGGGTCAATGGTCACAAAATTCTGCCAGTTAGTGCGAGACATTGCTTATGCTCCTGCTGTTCCCAAAAGCCAATTACGAGTTTGTACACATCCGGGGTTTCTGCGACTGTCATATTTCACCTCGCGACTCAATTATACTCTTTCCCCGCGCGGCTTTGCGGCCTTCGGTCAAGTCAAGGTAGGTGGTGGAGCTGCCAGGAATGGTGAGTCTGCTTTAGCGGACTTTGTTTTATAGCCCGACGATTCATCGTCGGGTGGACAATAGCCGTGGCTGCATATTATTCGATGGCATAGCGAAGTATAATTCAATCATGTCAACCCGGAAAATTCGCCTTATCCTGGCGCTGATCGTGCTGGCGGCTTCGCTCGCCTTGTTGATCTGGGGATTCTGGCCGCTCCTTCGCGAGAGTCAGGTATTGCCCATTTCTCCCAATGAGCTACAGTTGCCAACGCCGGCAGGATTTTGAACCACAAAGGACACAAAGTACCACGAAGTTTTTCCTTTGTGTTCCGCCTGCCCCCGCACTTTGGGGGTTGTGACCTTTGTGGTTGAATCTTTTCTAGCTTCGGCTCGTCCGCGTCCTAAGAAGTATTACGCTTACAGCCGTTTCGTGAAAACGATCAAATCATCGCCCGGGGAATAGAAGTCGCGGATCCTGGCTTCCAGTTCGTAGCCGGTCTTCAGGTAGAAGCGGCGCGTCGGCTCGAAAGCGGATTTTCCGGCTGTTTCGGCGATCAGCAGGCGGCCGCTGCGCTCACGCACCTGTCTCTCTGCCTCGCCGAGCAGGATTTCGCCGATGCCCTGACGGTGGTGGTTCTTGTCCACCGCGATCCAGTACAGGTCGTAGGTACCCTGCGTGAGCGGACGCTGTCCATAGCAGGCGAAGCCGAGCACCTGTCCATCGCGGCGGGCGGCGATGAAGTGATACCAGCTTTTGGCGTCGCCCTTGGTGAGAAATTCTGACCAAAGCTCTTTTATCACCTCCACGTCGCCAGGCTCGAACAGTTCGATGTTGCAGGCGATTTCTAGAATGCTTGAGCCATCTGCGCTTGTGGGGATAAAGAGTTCAGGGTCAGTTGCGGCCATTGCCATCTTTCTCGTTGCATGGCGAGTCGGAGAATGTGCTCGACCATGCCGGCGTAGGTATAGCCAGCCTTCAATGCGGCGTTGGGAAAACCGGATGCAGGCGCCAAGTCAGGTATTTCGTTGATGTCTATGATGTATGGAATCTGATTTTGGTAACGGATATCCACGCGGCCGAAGTCGCGCAAGCCAACGGCGCGATAGGCGCGCAGCGCAGCCTCCGTGACCCGGTACCTGTCATCCGCATCCAATTCGGCCGGGCAGCGCGCTGGAACGTTGTTGAAATAGAATGAATCGCGTACCCATTTGGCGTCGTAGCTCAGGATGCGGTTCAACGGGTTCGGAATGAGCGAGTAATCCTGTTCGGTGATGGGGAGCACCTCGATATGTCTATTGCCCCACATCGAGACGGACAGCTCGCGTCCCGCGATGAACTCCTCGACCAGGGCCGGCTGGTGGTAGCGCTCGATCACGTACGTTACCCGGTTCAGCAGTTCTTCGGGTGTGGTGACGACCGAGTCCAGGTCAATCCCGATGCTGGCATCGTCAACGCAGGGCTTGACGATCGCCGGCAATTTGTACCGGTACGCGCCCACAGGCTGTGCATAAACCTGGAAGGAGGGCGTGGGGATCCCGGCAACCATCAAGCGCTCTTTGGCGCGTCCCTTGTCAATGCACAATGAGCTGATATCGGCCGAAGAGCCGGTGTGTTTGAAGCCGAGTTTTTCTATCAGGCGGATGACTTTGGTCGCAGCTTTGTTGTTCCCCCTGAATCCATCGCAGAAATTAAAAACAAACGCCGTTTCTGGAGAAAACGGCTTGAGCGACTCTTTCAATCCCTCGAGCGAATCTCGGACGGCGATGGGGATGGTACGATAACCACAACTGGCCAGTGCCTCGTTCAAATGCACGGCCACGCTGGCGGTATCCTGGAGGGCGATCAAATCCTTTGCTTCGCCACATGGGATAGCCAACTCCTCGTTATAGAGGATAAGTATTAGCGGGTCTTCTTCGTTCACTCCTTTCAGGCCTCCTTCGTAAAAATGTGATGGCTTGCGAG
>MNXK01000131.1 GCA_001872165.1 Anaerolineae bacterium CG2_30_58_95 | reverse complement strand
ACCGTTCAAGGATTGAAAGATAGGCTCGCTCGTGATTACCCCAATTTAAAGCAGGCAATGGAGAGCGTTCTCGTATCTATCAATCGCGAGTATGCCTTCGACGAAGCCATCCTCCCTGAGGCTGCTGAGGTCGCCATGTTCCCGCCTGTCAGCGGCGGCTAACCACTGAATTACGAAACTAATGAATTCCCCAACTATCATTGTTATCACAGAGGATGAACTCGACCTGGACGCCCTGCTCGAGAAAATCACACTTCCAACGACGGGCGCCGCGGCCATCTTTACCGGCATGGTACGCGGCGTGACGTCTCGGCATAGCTCGACGCAGGCCTCACGCGGCGATTCCCACGATACCCTCTACCTGGAATACGAGGCCTATCAGCCAATGGCCGAGGCGAAGATGCGCCAGATCGCCGAAGAGATCCGCCAGAAATGGCCGAGCGTGGAAGGGATCGCAATTGTTCAGCGCGTTGGCCGTCTCTATCCGCGTACGCCGACGGTCTTGATCGCCTGCACGGCTGCCCATCGCGACACTGGCGTTTTCGAGGCGGCTCGCTATGGGATAGATCGCTTGAAGGAAATCGTCCCGATCTGGAAGAAGGAGTTCGGCCCAAACGGTGAATTTTGGGTCGAAGGAGATCACTTCCCAACGCCAGGTGAATAGCCAATTCCGCGCCGAGCGGAGGGCGTTTTTTCCCGTAGTCGAGGCGCACTTATCCTTCGACTATGCAATATTGGGATCTTTATGCCACTTGTAACTGTTTCTTGCACCAACTGTGGCCAGGCTTATCCCCCGGAGGGGTTTCCCTATCGTTGTCCAAGCTGCGGCGGATTGTACGACTCGCCTTCGCCACTGAAATTCGACCCTGCCCAGGTAGATTGCTCTCAGCCGGGCATCTGGCGCTACCGGCATACCTTCGGCCTGCCGGATGATGTTGAAGCTGTCTCGCTGGGTGAAGGGAACACGCCTTTGGTCTGGGCGGAAGCCTTCGGCCGCCGGGTGGCCTTCAAGTGCGAATTCTTGAACCCGACCGGTTCTTTCAAGGATCGTGGCTCAGCGGTCATCGCCGCGTGGTTGCGCTCGCGCGGCATCCGCGAAGTAGTGGAAGACTCGTCCGGCAATGCCGGGGCTTCACTGGCGGCCTATGCCTCCCGTGCTGGGATCAAAGCGCAGATTTTTGTGCCCGAATCGGCCTCCGGCCCGAAGCGGACGCAGATCGAAGCTTACGGCGCGGAACTGACGCTGGTCCCTGGCACGCGCACGGACGTGGCGGAAGCCGTGAAAAAAGCGGCTGATACAGGTGCAAGCTATGCCAGCCACGCTTATCTGCCTTTCAACATCCCTGGTTATGCTACCGCCGCCTATGAGATCTTCGAGAAGTTGGACAACCAGATGGCCGGCGCGGTGATCGTTCCTGCGGGGCAGGGAGGTTTGCTGCTCGGTCTGGCGCGCGGTTTTGATGCACTGCGCATAGCCAGTAATATAAGATCATCCCCCAAGCTGATTGGCGTTCAGGCGCGGGCGTGCGCGCCGCTGTGGGTTATGTTCACGGCGGGAGTCGAGAGATCTGGGTACGTGCCAGAAAACAGCACACAGGCCGAGGGGGTGCGGGTGAGTTTCCCGCTGCGCGGCGGGGCGGTGGTTGCAGCCGTGAAAGAGTCGGGCGGGATGATCGTCGCTGCAGATGAAGAAGATATCCTGCCTGGGCGTGACGCGCTCGCCCGGCTTGGGTTCTACGTCGAGCCAACTTCGGCCATCGTCTGGTCTGCCCTGGCGCAGACCATTCGAGATTTGGCCGATCCGGTCGTTGTGGTTTTGACCGGTTCCGGCCTGAAGTACGGGTAAAATTATGTCCGACATCCAATCCTTCAGCAAACGTTTGATCGAGAACCTGGAACGCGTCATCGTCGGCAAACGGCAGACGGTCGAGCTGACCGTCATAGGCTTGCTGTGCCAGGGCCACGTGTTGATCGAAGATGTGCCCGGCGTGGGCAAGACGGTGCTGGCGCGCAGCCTGGCGAAATCGCTGGGCTGTACCTTCAACCGTTTGCAATTCACGCCGGATATGCTCCCCAGCGATGTGACCGGCGTCTCGATCTACAACCAGTCCAACCGCAAGTTCGAGTTCCGCAATGGCCCGATCTTTGCCCAGATCGTGCTGGTGGACGAGATCAACCGCGCCACGCCGAAGACGCAGGCTGCCCTGTTGGAGGCGATGGAAGAGCGCCAGGTCACGGTGGATGGGATAACGCACGGTCTGCCCAGCCCGTTCATGGTCCTGGCGACCCAGAACCCGATCGAGTACGAGGGCACCTTCCCGCTGCCCGAAGCGCAATTGGACCGTTTCCTGCTGCGCGTCCGGTTAGGCTACCCCAACCCCCTGGACGAGATCGAGGTGCTCGAACGCCAGCAACTGAGACACCCGATCGAGAGCCTCGCGCCGGTCATCAAAGTGGCTGAATTGCTGGCGGCGATGGAAGCGATCAAGGAAATTTACATCTCCTCGCCGGTCAAGCGCTACATTGTGGATTTGATGAATCGCACGCGCCAGAATAACGACGTTTACTTGGGCGCCAGCCCGCGCGGCAGCCTGGGCCTTTTCCGCACTGGACAGGCGCGCGCTGCGTTGGATGGCCGCGATTACGTCTTGCCGGATGACATAAAAGCGCTGGCGGTGTCCGTCCTGGCGCACCGCATCATCGTCAGCCCGGCGGCGCGGCTGCGCGAACTCAGCTCGGAGCGCATCGTGACCGAGATCCTGGATAACCTGCCCGTGCCGGGCGGGGATTACGAGGAACCGATCAAGTGACACCTGTCCGGGGTACACGCTGGTTCCTGTTGGCATTGATCCTGGTTGGCCTGCTGGGTTGGATCGTGGGCGGCTCGGTGCTATTTGCGCGCCTGGCTTACTTTGGCATCCTGTTCATGGCAGGCGCCTATCTTTGGTCGTCGCTATCCATGCGCGGGATACGTTTCAATCGTCAAGCCCGCCTGCTGCGCGCCAGTGTAGGTGACTTGTTCGAGGAGCGTTTTGAAATCGTCAATTTAGTGCGGCAATCCTGCGCCTGGCTGGAAATTGACGATCAATCCGCTTTGCCGCTGGCGGAGGGTTCCCGTTTGTTGACCCGCATCGCCGGGAGGCAGAAGCGTTCGTATACCGCTCGCACCTGGTTGACGCGGCGCGGCGCCTTTCCGCTCGGGCCAACCGTGCTGACTTCAGGCGATCCGTTTGGGTTGTTCACTTTGCAGACGCGCTCACCCGCGCGGGATGTGCTGGTGGTCTTGCCGATGATGGTCTCCATTTCGGCGTTTCCGGTCCCGCCCGGCTTGCTGCCGGGTGGAAAGGCGATCCGCCAAAAAACGATGGATGTGACCCCGCACGCGGCCGGCGTGCGCGAGTACGTGCCAGGCGATCCGATGAAGCGCATCCATTGGCCGAGCACCGCGCACCGTCAACGGTTGATGGTCAAGGAATTCGAGCAGGACCCGCAGGCTGAGATCTGGCTTTTCCTGGATGCCCAGCGCGCCGTCCATGCGGCCTTGCCTCAAAGCAAGATGCAGCCCTTGGGGGAATTATGGTGGATGCACCAGCGTGTGCGCATCAAGTTGCCAGAGGATAGCTTCGAGTACGCCGTCAGCGCGGCCGCCTCGCTGGCGCGGTACTTTCTGGCCGACCGGCGCGTGGTAGGATTGGCCTGCGCGGGCGGAAAGTTTACCGTCGTTCCGGCTGAACGCGGCGAGCGCCAGGTCGGCAAGATCATGGAGACCCTGGCCTTTCTCCAGGCCGAAGGCGATTTGCCCCTGCTGGGACTGGTCACCATGCAAGCCAAATTGTTACCTATGGGTAGTGGCGTGATTTTGATCACGCCTTCGGTCAAATCCGATTTTCTCCTGGCGATTGAAAATCTACAACGCTGGAATCTACGTCCGGTAGTGGTCTTATTGAAATCAGAAACCTTCGGAGGCGCAGAGGGGGATGCGACCATCCTCGAAGCCTTGTTCAAGCGTAATATCCCTATTTGCCAGATCGGCTGCGGCGACGATCTTGCTTCTGCTCTGACGCAGCCGGCCGCCTATTTCCGGCGGCCGCCTATCCCCAACCCCGCTGCCTATATCGTGTAGAGTGTGCCTGAATCCTGCTTCCGAGCGCCGTCTATACGAGTACTCTTGAAAAACTATCACAATCGCGAAGATTTTGTGCGCAGCACCTACTCGGTAGCGCGATATTCATATCGCCCTTTGGTTGCGGAATGAATTCCGCGTTACGATTGGAGTGACTAAATGACATCAAATCTGGACAAACTTCACAGGCTACGCCAGGGCAATGCCGCCTGGCAATGCGCCGCGCGTCGCGCCCCTTTCTGGATCATGCCCAAAGACCGGCCTCCCTACCGCCCCTTTATCATCCTGGTTGTAGATCAGGATACGGAATTGATCTACAAGACCGACATCCAGGAAGAACGCCCCACGCCTGAGGCCATCCTTGAGATCCTGTTCAAAGCGATGCAAGGCACCCTGTTGAACCTGTGGCATCGCGGCCGGCCAGCGCGCATCCTGGTGGACGACGCCAAACTGGCGCAGGTCTTGGCGCCGCGTTTAGCCGAACTGGAGATTCGCTGTGACTATCGCGCAACATTGCCGCAAGCCAACAGCGCCTTGCTGGAGATGGAAGAGCACGCAACGAAGCGGAAACCGATTCCAGGATTGTTGAGCATCCCCGGCGTCACTGTACCGCTGGCGGCAGAATTTTTTGCTGCCGCCGCCGACTATTACCGCCAGAAACCCTGGCGCTGGATGGAAAATTGGCTGCCGATCGCGGTACGCTACCCACCCGACGGACGGGCGCGCTACGCCCTTGTGCTGGGGAGAGGCGGCGAGACTTACGGGCTGTCAGTGTACGAATCGCTTGAAGATGTGGATATTGTGCTTTCGGACACTTCGCCAGAAAAGCACGCCCCACTGGTCCCCTGGTTTAGCCTGGTTTTGGACGAAGCGACAGGGATGTCGTTCGCCGACTTGGATGCGATCGAGCAGTACGGCTGGCCGGTGGCTGGGGAGAAAGCCTACCCCATGGCGATCAAAGCGACCCCGAAGAGCGATTGGGGCGAGCTTCCATCCGCTTCGGAACTGGCCTGGCTGGCAGCCGCCTTACGCGTCCTCCCCGATTTCGTGACCCGACACCTTCACGCCGAGCGCGGAATGCCGCGGCCAGCCCACGCGACTTACTCACTGTCAGGCGTCCACGGCGGCCAAAAAATCGCCCTGCGCTTCCCGGCAGAAGCACAATCGACGCCGCCGGATGCCGATACGGCCGGTTCATCTAATGCAGATCAAGATGCCGACATGGAAGAATTGGAAAAATTCATCCAGGATTGGCACTGGGACGAAGCCTCTCACGAAATCGCCCGGCAGATGGGCGCATTCCTGTTTCAGTTCCTCGACCACCTGGAAGCCAGCGGACTTTCCCGACAGACGATGCGCAAGCATGAAAGTAACTGCTGGTGTATCGGCTGGCTCGAGTGCGGTTACGGCTACCACGACTCTTTCACCCCCGCCATTTTTCTGGGCGGACCATCGTATGAGAACGAATTCCGACGCAAGGTAAGCGATTCTAAATACGCGCTGAACTCGTACCGGGCCACATGGCGCAAGCTCGAGCGGTACGTCCTTTCCTTGGGATATGAAGAATCTTGGTAACTACTCAGCCGGGGTGTCATTCTGAGCCGCTGACGTTTTTCCAGCGGCGAAGAATCTCCCACAAGCGGCTCGGAGACCCTTCGGTCGCAAAGAACGCTCTCTCAGGGTGACATGCCTGAGTAGTCACGAATCTTGAGCCAAATATGACACAAACTCCTATTCATCCATTGGATTTGAACTTCCTCAATCGCAAAGAGGCGATCGCGGCCTATCTGATCCGGCATTCAGGCGGGGCGGTAATGGTCGAATCAGGCCCCGGGTCCACGATAGAAGCGCTGAAAGCCGACCTCGCGGCGCTCGGCCTGATCCCGCGCGATGTCACCCACGTGCTGTTGACACACATTCATCTGGATCATGCCGGGGCTGCGGGCTGGCTGGCTCAGCAGGGGGCGCAGGTTTGCGTTCATCCGGTTGGCGCGCCGCACATGCTCGATCCGCAGAAACTGCTCACCAGCGCCCTGCGCCTCTACGGTGATAAAATGGATTCCCTGTGGGGCCAATTCCTGCCCGTGCCGCCGGATAAATTGACCGAGGTGCAGGACGGCCAGGAGATCGCCATTGGAGGCCTGCGCTTTACCGGCATCCACACGCCCGGCCACGCCAGGCACCACGTCGCCTACCTGTTCGAGGATGTGTGCTTCACGGGCGACATCGGCGGCGTTCGCATCCCTGGGTCGCCGTACCTGCGCCTGCCCCTGGTGCCGCCGGAGACTCATATCGAGGACTGGCGCGCCAGCCTGCTGAGACTGCGCCAGATCGGTTTCCGACGTGTGGCCCCCACCCATTTCGGCATCTATGACGACGCCGCAACCCACCTGACCCTGGGCCTGCGTACCCTCGACGAGACCGAGCGCTGGCTGGAACGGGAAATGCCCGCCGATCCTCCCATCGAAACCCTGCGTGAGCATTTCGTGCTGTGGCTTCAGGAACAGGGCCTTGCCGCGGGAATCACCGGGAAAAACCTGAAGCTGTACGAAATTGCCAACCCCACCTGGATGGGTGCGGATGGGTTGCTGCGCTATTGGCGCAAATTCCGGGTGGCATCATAGTGTGATATATTTCACATAATGTCTGGCTGGTTTACACTTGACGATAAAGCTTCCGGGCCTGATACTTGGTAGGTTTACAGGCAATCCTGTTTAGTCAAGAGGGTCGGGCTCACACGCCCGACGGCATGCCCGCAGGGTGCTTCGCGAGGAGCCGTCTCTACGGGCTTATCCAAACGGTTTTACAGAGAGGAGAATGTTTGCATGCAGCACTTTCTAGCCGTATCCGATCATTCTTCGCAAGAACTCCAGGATCTGCTCAACCTGGCGATCCGCTTGAAAAAAGAATACTTTGCAGGAGGCAATCAACCCCTGCTGAAAGGCAAGGTGCTCGGTATGATCTTCCAGAAGCCGAGCCTGCGCACGCGCGTTTCGTTCGACATGGCCATGCGCCACCTGGGAGGGGATGCCCTGTACCTCTCGCCGAACGAGATCGGCCTCGGCAAGCGCGAGTCCATTGCCGATGTCGCCCGTGTCCTCTCCGGCTACGTTCACGCCATGATGGCGCGCGTCTTTGACCATGCCCACATCCTTGAGCTGGCGCAGTGGTCATCTGTGCCAGTCATCAATGGCTTGAGCGACTACAACCATCCCTGCCAAGCGATGGCCGACGCGCTCACCATCCAGGAGAAGTTCGGCAAGGGCAAAAAGTTGAACGTCACCTTCGTCGGCGATGGCAACAACGTGGCTGTCTCGCTGATGCACATCAGCGCTAAACTGGGTTGGAACTTTACCATTGCGAATCCAGAAGATTACGACATACGCGCGGACGCCGTCGCGCTGGCGAAAGAAATCGCGTCTGAAACGGGCAGCAAGCTGACGTTCCTGCGCGACCCGCATGCCGCCGTGCGCGGCGCTCACGTCATCTATACGGATACCTGGACCAGCATGGGCCAGGAGGAGGAAACCGCCAAACGCGAGAAAGTCTTCCCGCCCTATCAGGTCAATGCCGGGTTGGTCAGCGAGGCCGACAAGGATGTGATCGTCATGCACTGCCTGCCGGTGCACCGCAGCCACGAGTTGACCGACGAGGTCGCGGATGGCCCACATTCGGTCATCTTTCCCCAGGCGCACAACCGGCTCCATGCGCAAAAGGCGATCCTGGCGCGCTTGTTTGAGGTGGCATGAAAACCAAAGAATACATCGAACTCGAGGAGCACTACGGCGCGCACAACTATCACCCATTGGATGTTGTCCTGACGCGCGGCGAGGGCGTGTGGGTCTACGACGTGGACGGCAGGCGTTATCTGGATTGCTTGAGCGCATATTCGGCGGTCAACCAAGGACATGTCCACCCGAAGATCCTGGCGGCCATGCAGGAACAGGCGAAGAAAATCACCCTGACCTCGCGCGCTTTCCGCAATGACCAACTGGCTTTATTTTATAAAGAACTCTCCGACTTGACCGGCTACGAGATGTCCCTGCCGATGAACTCCGGCGCGGAGGCGGTCGAGACGGCCCTGAAGCTGGCGCGCAAATGGGCTTATCAGGTCAAGGGCGTCCCGCGTTATGAGGCAGAGATCATCACTTGCGCCGGGAACTTCCATGGGCGCACGATCACAACCATTTCTTTTTCGACCGAGCCGCTATATCGCGACGATTTCGGCCCGTTCACGCCCGGTTTTATCACCGTCCCTTACGGAGACGCGAGCGCGGTCGAGAAGGCGATCAATCCGAACACGGCGGCCATTATTCTGGAACCGATCCAGGGTGAAGGCGGCGTGATCGTACCGCCGGCAGGCTACCTGTCTCGCGTGGCCAGTTTCTGCAAGAAGAACAATGTTCTTTTGATCGCCGACGAAATCCAGACCGGCCTCGGGCGCACCGGAAAGCTCTTTGCCTGCCAGCACGAAGACGTGCGCCCGGATGTGACCGTGATCGGCAAGGCGCTTTCGGGCGGCTTTTATCCGGTCTCGGCCGTTCTGGCGGATCGTGCCCTCCTGGGCCTTTTCACGCCTGGGGAACACGGCTCGACCTTTGGAGGCAATCCGCTGGCGGCGGCGATTGCGCGTGCGGCCTTGAAGGTTATCGTGGAGGAGAAATTGGTCGAGAGCGCTGCCCAGGTGGGCGAGTACTTCATCGAGCAATTGAGCGAGATTCCCAGCCCGCATGTCAAGGAAGTGCGCGGCAAGGGGCTGCTGATCGGCGTCGAGTTGAAACACGAGTCCGGAGGTGCGCGTCGCTTCTGCGAGGCGTTGCAAGATAAAGGTATTCTTGCCAAGGAGACGCACGAGCACGTTATCCGCTTTGCGCCGCCGCTGGTGATTGATAAAGAGACAATTGATTGGGCTTTGCCCCGCATCCGTGAAGTGCTCAATTCGCATTAGAAAGGATTTTGGTATGAACATTGGCATTCCAAAAGAGCGACGCCCATTTGAATTTCGGGTTGGTATGACGCCCGCCGGGGTGGAGGCTTTGACCAAACTCGGGCATCCTTGCTACGTCGAACACGAGGCCGGGCTGGGCGCCGGCTTCAGTGACCTGGACTACGAGCGCGCTGGAGCGAGAATCGTCTATTCCGCCGAGGAGGCCTTCGGGCGCGCCGACCTCGTTCTGAAAGTGGCACGACCATTGTCGGAAGAACTACAGTGGCTGCCTCCACGAACGGCTCTCGCCGGGTTGTTGCACCTGAACTCGGCCCGCCAAGAAAAGGTCGTCATGCTCCAGCAGAAGGAAATTACCGCAATCGCCTACGAACAGATCCAATTAGAAAATGGCTTCTTTCCGGTGCGAGCACCTCTGAGTCAGATCGGCGGATATCTGGCAGCCCAAATCGGTGCACGGTTACTGCAAAACAATTCGGGGGGCAAGGGCATTCTTATGGGTGGGATGCCGGGCATTCCGCCGGCGGAGGTCGCAGTGGTCGGTGCAGGCCTCTCCGGCACTTGCGCTGTCCAAGGTTTCTTGGGAATGCGTGCCCATGTGACCGTTTTGGATACCGATCTAAATGCCCTGCAGCGCATTTACGAGCGCTTCCCGGGCGTGGTGACGATGGTCTCCAACCCGCGCAACCTGGCGCGCGTCTGCTGCTACGCGGATCTCATCGCAGCGACAATATTGGTTCCCGGCAAGCGGCCGCCGGTGATCATCACGCGTGAGATGGTGCGCTCGATGAAACCGCGCTCGGTCATCATGGATATCAGCATTGACGAGGGTGGCTGCGTCGAGACCTCGCGGCCGACTACCCACGAATCCCCCTATTACCTGGACGAAGGCATCATCCATTATTGCGTCCCCAATATCCCCAGCGTCGTTGCCCGGACCGCGACGTATGCCTTCCTCAACGCCGCCTTCCCATTCATCCTGAAGATCGTCAATGAGGGTATTGACAAAACTCGGGAAGAAGATCCGGCGATTGCGAATGGAACGGTTGTCTACCACGGTAAACTCCGCTCGAATATGCGCTTCAGCTCGAGTTCGTAATGGTAGCTAACTGCGCTACCATAGCGCGGCCTCCAGCCGCAACCAAATTGGGGTGTCGTTGCGAGATCCGTTCTGCCTGCACCGTGCGCAGGCACAGGTGTGCGACGAAGCAATCCCCTCGCGGGCCAGGAGATTGCTTCGCACACCGTCCTGCGTTCGGTGCAGGGAAGTGCGCTCGCAACGACACCATAAACCAAAATCTTCGCGATCGGCGTAGTTTTTCAAGGGTAATACTATGATGGAGTGACCTCATGGATTGGCACAATATTTATCAATCAAAGATCGTCAGCGCGGAAGAAGCGGTTCGAGCAATAAAATCGGGCAACCGCATCTTTATGACCGGCAATGTTTCTGTGCCGAAAACGGTGCTCGCCGCATTGGTTAAACATGCTCCTGACTTGAAGGATGTAGAGATTTGTCAGGCCCTGACGATTGGGCCGGCGGATTACGTTGACCCGGCGATGGAAGGCCACCTGCGGGTTAACACCATGTTCATCAGCGACAATATCCGCAAGGCTGTGCATGAAGGACGCGTGGACTTCACCCCGGTTTTACTTTCTGAATTCCCGCTCCTGTTTAAGAACGGCTTCTTGCCGGTGGATGTAGCAATGATACACGTTTCCCCGCCGGACGAGCATGGCTTCTGCAGCCTGGGTGTCGAGGTCGGCTTGACGAAGTCTCCGGCCGAATCGGCTAACATAATCATCGCCGAGGTCAATGAGCAAATGCCGCGCACGCTGGGCGATTCGTTCATCCACGTCAGCCGCTTGAATTACATCGTGCCGGTCAATTACCCCATCCCTGAACTGCCGATGGGAGACGAAGGGCCTTCCGACGTGATCGAGAAGATCGCCGGTTTCATCGCCGAGCTGATCCCGGACGGCGCGACCATGCAGATGGGCATCGGCGCGATCCCGGATGCTGTCTTGAAATATCTTTATTCCAAGAAAGACCTGGGCGTCCACAGCGAACTGTTCTCGGATGGCGTGATTGATCTGGTGGATGCGGGTGTGCTGACCAACGCCCGCAAGAGCCTGCATCCGGGCAAGATTGTGGCGGGTTTTATCCTCGGCACGAAAAGGCTGTATGACTGGGTGGACGATAATGCCATGATCGAGTTCCACCGCACCGAGTACGTCAACGATCCGTTCGTCATCGCGCAGAACGAACGCATGGTGGCGATCAACTCGGCCATCGAAGTAGACTTGACCGGTCAGGTCTGTGCGGATAGCATCGGGCCGAAGCTCTACAGCGGTGTTGGTGGGCAGTTGGATTTCATCTACGGCGCTTCCCGCTCGAAGGGCGGCGTGCCGATCATTGCCCTGCCCAGTTCCACGACCTTGCGTGACGGGACGCCCATCAGCCGCATCGCAGCCATGCTCAAACAAGGCGCCGGCGTGGTCACTTCGCGCAACCATGTCCGCTATATCATCACCGAATACGGCGTGGCCGATCTTTACGGCAAATCCATCCGCCAGCGCGCCAATGCGTTGATAAAAGTTGCCCATCCCGATTTCCGCGCTGACCTGGAGAAGCAGGCCAGGGAATTGAACTATATTTAGTGTATTCCGAAGGTGCGGCTCCCATGCCGCACGATATCGGGCGTGGGAGCCCGACCGACAACCGATTCTCATGGAACGCAAAGCCAAGATCGTCGCTACGATAGGGCCAGCCAGCCAGGATGACGCCGTCCTCGAGCGCCTCATCCAGGCTGGGATGGACATGGCGCGGCTGAACTTCTCGCACGGCACTCAAGCCGAGCACGCCGCGCGGATCTCGAGCCTGCGGCACATCGCCGGACGCCTGGGTACGGCCCTGGCCATTCTCCAGGATCTGCAGGGGCCGAAGATCCGTGTCGGCGCGCTGCCTGCCCCGCTGACACTGGTCGCTGGGCAAGAAATCATCCTGTATCCCCAAGAAGAGCCATTACGTTTTACGCATCACGCTTCACGCATCACGCATCACGCCTCACACGTCAATCCCCCCGCATCACGAGACGCCATACCAGTTGACTTTCCCGAACTCTTTCAAAGCGTTTCTCCAGGCGACCGCATCTTGATGGATGATGGGCACCTTGAGTTGATCGTTCAGCAGGCAGATGGGAAAACGGTCACGGCGCAGGTCAAAACCGGCGGCGTGTTATCTTCGCATAAGGGCATCAACCTCCCAGGCATCCGGTTGGATATCCCCAGCTTCACTGAAAAAGATGCGCAAGACCTGGCTTTTGGCCTTTCGCTGGGCGTAGATGCTGTAGCCGTTTCTTTTGTACGCAGTGCACAAGACGTTATCCAGGTACGCCAGGCCATAGAAAAGTTGTCGCCCCACAACTTCCCCTTTCTGGTGGCGAAATTAGAGCGTCCCGAAGCGTTGGATGACTTGGAAGGAATCCTGAACATCGCGGATGGCGTCATGGTGGCGCGCGGCGATCTGGGGGTCGAGATGGCCCCGGAAGATGTGCCCGGGGCGCAGAAACGGATCATCCAGGCCGCCAACCGGCGCGGGAAGCTGGTCATTACCGCCACACAGATGCTCGAATCGATGATCCACAACCCATTGCCGACGCGCGCCGAAGCTTCTGACGTAGCCAACGCCGTCTTCGATGGCACGGACGCGGTCATGCTCTCCGCCGAGACCGCAGCGGGTGAGTATCCGGTTGAGAGTGTAGCCATGATGGATCGCATCGTCCGCCAGGCGGAAGCGGGTTTCACCGAGTGGGGGCATGTCCAGGTTATGGAGGCATCCGAACACGACGATGCGGCAGCCATGGCCAACGCGGCCCGTGAGCTGGCTCACGACCGGGATGTGACTGCGATTGCCGTCTTCA